>JBJTQD010000349.1:0-1319 GCA_046075445.1 Planctomycetota bacterium | reverse complement strand
CCCTCGGCGAACAACCACTGGAGCTGCATGATGGAATTTCGACAACACCAACTCGCTAATGGCTTGACGATTCTCGCGGAATGCAACCCCGAAGCCTATTTCGGAGCTTGTGGGATTTTTGTCCGCGCCGGTTCCCGGGATGAGACCTCGGAAGTGAGCGGCGTAAGTCATTTCCTCGAGCATATGGTTTTCAAGGGAACGCCCAAGCGGTCAGCTGAACAAGTCAATCTCGACCTCGACCTGCTCGGCAGCAGCAGCAACGCGCGAACCGGTGAAGAAAGTACGATTTATCACGCGGCGGTCTTGCCTGAGTTTCAGACCGACGTCGTCGAACTCCTGACGGATTTGATGCGGCCGGCGCTTCGCTTGGAGGATTTTGAAACCGAGAAGAAGGTCATCATTGAAGAAATCATGATGTACCAAGACCAGCCTCCGTATGGCGGGCAAGAACAACTCATGCTCGAGTACTTCGGCGACCATCCGCTTGGCCAGAGCGTTCTGGGGAGCGTGGAGTCCGTCGGCAATTTGACGCCCGAGCGAATGCGAGCTTATTTCCAGCAGCGATACAGTCCCGGCAATATGGCTTTGATCGCAGCGGGAAAAATTGACTTTCCGCGACTGGTTTCTGATGCAGAGCGGTTTTGTGGGGATTGGGTCCCCTACCCGGTGTCGAGACAGATAATACGGGCGGTGCCCCACTCTGGTTTCTCGACATTGCACAAACCGAGTTCGAGCCTGCAGTACGTGCTGCAACTCACGCCTGGCCCGGCAACGGAAGATGAAGATCGCTTTGCAATGCGAATCCTCGGAACGATTCTCGGCGACGATAGCGGCAGCCGAATCTTCTGGAAAATGCTCGACTCGGGACTGGCAGAATCGGCTGCTGTGATCAGCAACGAGTACTTGGGGTCGGGCCTCGTGATGAGCTATTTCTGTTGTGAACCTTCGAAGGCCCAAGAGAATCTCCACCTGCTGACCGAAATCCATCAGGATGCGGTCGCCGGTGTCACTGCCAGAGAACTCGAATTAGCCAAACAAAAAATCGTTTCCCATATTTTATTGGCGAGCGAACGGACCGAAGCGAGAATGTTCTCCGTCGGCGGTCAGTGGTTGAATGACCAAGCGTTCAAGTCGCCGGCAGAGATTGCGGATCAGTACAGCCGAATCACTTTGGACGAGGTCAACGCGGTTGCCCGAAAATATCCATTGACCGGTGGCCGAACGATTTCGATTGGGCCGTGTACAAATCACTTTTCATCAACCAATCTCTCTCTGTCCATGGTCACGATTCGATCTGCATCCATCATAGAGCCATCGGC
>JBJTQD010000348.1:0-3091 GCA_046075445.1 Planctomycetota bacterium | reverse complement strand
TAGTCGGGCCAGTTAATCGACGCTGCCCCGAGCATTGCACCGATCATGTCGCGTTTGCCTGGCGGTACCGTTGCTTGGCAGATTTCGCTTTGCAGTCCAAGCTTTTTCAGTTTGAGCATCGCCGCCGCAAAACCGGGCTTGCGCGTGGTCGTGCGGACATCTGCCGTTTCGGAATAGTAGACCGTCCCTTTGGGCTGTGAGCCATCCGCCTCGACCGCACGTTGCAGCGAGTTTAACGCATCGCGCTCGCTGATTCCGGTATCCCAGGTGTAAGCGAGCATCGTCGACAGGAGATAGTTCATGCCCTGTTCAGGATTTGCATTGATGGCGCCGTTAATCCCCCAAGAAAAACGGCTGCTGAAATGCTGTGAAACTTGAAAATCAAATCGCTCGTCGGGAATGCGGCTGACCATCCCTTTAAACAGCGGATCCTCCAGCAGCGGCTTAAACGCTGGTTCACTCAGAATCAGCCCCCGATACTGCAATCCATTCCGCACGCAACGGGAAAGCGCCTCGGTCGCCTCGCGTCCTTGTTTCAAGAAAGCGTGTGCCCGTGCGATTTGCCAAGTGACGGCGACCTGATTGGGATGCTTTTCCTGCAGCGCCTGAAACTTCTCCAAAGCAGCCTGGTAGTCACCGGATTCGCTCAGCTTCACAGCCGCCTCGAACTCTTCGCCGAGCGATCCCACAAAAGGCTGACTGAGAAGCTGAGCAGCCGGTCCGCGAAAGTACCGATTGGAATTCAGCGAGAAATACGCTGGCTGATTTTGGATGACGGAAATTGCAAAGTAGGTCAGCGATGTCAACGACGCGACCGGTTCAAAAATCTTTTTTGCCTCCTCAGGGACCGGATTTCCCCGATCGGCGACTTCCTTGAAAAACGCTTCGCGAGCCGGCCCAACGTTGACTGACGCGGGAAAACCCGACGAGTAGACAATCAAATCGATCTGCTGATCCAGCTTGCGGTCGCGAATCGCATCAAAGACTGGTTTGAGAATCAGCGTGCGAAACTGGTCCAAACTAATCGTCGTCTGCCGCGGTATGCCGGAAAGGTAAATGACATTGCCCGGATGGATCTGCCGGAGTTGGCAGTAGTGATTGGCCAGAAGCAAAGAACTGGCGTCGTCTTGATTGACAACGAGGACCAAATTTTCCGGTCCTCCCCCGGCCCGCAATTCGGCAGCAAGCGAGCTAGCGAGCAAAGCACCGAGAGAAACCACTAACAGGGTGAAGAAGCGAGAGCGATAACGCTGCACGTTCACGACTCCAAAAAACTGAATCCGGATATCCGCGGAACAGCAGCCAAGCCGCCGCCTAATGGAAAGTCCGAATTTTATCCGATTCCTTGGGCGCGGTCGTGCAGTCACGGCAGAATTACTGCGGATTCCTGATACCCATTTAGGCGCTCAACTCACGACTGGAGTTGCTGCGGGGCTTTGGGAACGCATCGTTAATTGAGCAAGATGAGCCGGGCGGCTTTAGCGAACTCGGCATCGGAACCGGATCATTCCGCTCTGGCCGACGTCTAGCGGCTGTTTGATTTCCCAGCGAAGGACCAGCGAATCGGCCGGATTTCGCTCGCTGGAGAAGTCTGCCTCCACGGAGCAGTTTGCCGAATCAGGCACATACTCAAGGCGAGTAGTCAAGTTATCGATGATTGTCACGTTGCCGATACGACGGGCACCGATATTCTCGAAGCTGATTGTGAATTCAACCTCTTCCCCGCATTTGGCTGCGATCGTCGAAGCCTGCTTGAGAATCCTTAACTGCGACTCGCCATCATCCGTCTTGATCGTAACCAACTCGTGCGCTTTGGTTGCGTCTCGGGTGATCACTGCCTGACGACGATTGGCAACGACTTGCAAACCGAGATTGTCTTCCCAGCTTCGAGCGGCAACAGCCGCCAGTTCCTGACGGGCTCCTTCACTGTTGGCATAGCCACGGTAGCGAGTGTGTTGCGAGTAATTGCTCGAGCGAGTTCGCTCTTCTGCCCGCTGCGGTTGGTCGACGTTGTCTGCAGTCAGGCCTCGAGTCCGTTCGGTAAAGCCGCGAGCCCGCAGTTGGGTGCGGTTGCTCTGCGGCTGAATCTGCTGCAGAGTCGTCGAGGAAACGTCTTTGCCTCGAGTTGATTCCAGCTCAACAGTGTCTTCGAACCGAGCCAGTCGGGTGGGTTGAGATTCTGTGCTCAGCTTTGCAATTTTGCGGACAGCGGCAAAACGCGGCGCGTAAATCGCAACCCGATTGCTCGGCACCACATGCCGGTTGCCCTCGACAGTGTCGAAAGTTCCGACCGTGTCTTCAATATCGAGACATTGACGTTCCAGTCCTGATCTACAGTGACTTGAAAATTTTTATCGCCTCCGTCAAACAAGAATTCGTCTCGGTGGAAATTCTGCTGACCGGGAGCGGCTCCCACGGTTTGCGGCGGCGGGCAGAGGTTGCAAGGGTCGGGCGACCAGACGCCACCAGCCTGCGGTTGAGGCGCAACCGTCGCGGGCGGAGGTGCGTCGATCAATGAGAGGCCCTCGCGGTTCTGAAACACCGGAGCAGCGGGGTCCTGCAATTGTGGACTGACGCTCGCCGCGGGAGGGCTCAGACGAAATGCGGCTGGCTTGGTGACTGATGGCGTTTCCGATTTGCGCTTCGCTTCTTCCGCAGCAGTGTTGTAGCTGACCAGCCAAACTCGCTTATCAAGTTCCCGAGCCGCTTGCGGCGGGAACACGGTCAGCGGTATCGCCGTCGCACTGCCGTACGACATCTCCTCGTCGGACGGCTGGCGGGTTCCCAGTCTCAAGATGGCAATCGGACGCCCGAGGCGACTGGCCGTCTTGATCGGGTCTTCCAGATCGGTCACGTCGAAGAAGGCTTGGTGGCCATTGCACAATTGACGATAGGGGAGGGCGGTTTCGGGGTTTTCAACGTAGATAACCTTGGTCACCAAGCGGCCCGCGAGAGCCTGCTCAATATCATCCTCAGAGATCGCGACAAGGACCGGAAATCGCAGAGCCCCAGGCCCCCCAGGGCACTCAGCAGTCGGGTTCCCGGATCGATCGCTGCGCTCCTGCTCTGCTTCCCGTGGGGCCACTGTCGC
>JBJTQD010000347.1:0-7210 GCA_046075445.1 Planctomycetota bacterium | reverse complement strand
GGCCGTTGGCCAGAAGAGCCAGGTGCTTATGGTGCGCGAACATGAGCTGCAACACGACCGGGTAGTGGCCAATTGCTGGGTCATGGACAGCACCCCAATGATTATTTCACCATCGGTAAACGGCTCTTCGCCCCGACAGGGCGTTTTATCTTAGCGTAGGGTCAGCTCGGCTCTGCGAGCGTAACCCTACGTACCGAAAACAAACATTAACATCGAGGTCGAACCGGCCGATGCCGCCTCGGCTCGGACGGTTCGACGCTGAAGCTAAAGAAACAGCTGCGAGAGCGGGCGTTTTTCGCAGAGCCCTAGGGACGTGCCACCCTGCGTTGGTTTTTATCCCTCGGGGATGAAGAGGTGATGGGCGGTGCAACGCTAAAGCAAATTTTCGCGAAGTGCCTTTTTTCGCCGCCGAACCGGGGGCTGGCGCGAGGCCCGGCTGACTAGGAGGAAATTCCTAACACGCGGACTGGGCTGAAGCTATTCTCCCAGCGGCTCGATCGCATGCGACTCTGTTAATCTTGGCGGTTTGGGTGTTCCTGGAAGGCTGCCGTTCTTCTTGCCCGATACCCGGCCCGTACAACCGTCAGAATCGATTCAAGTTTCCTAATCGTTAAACCCGAACAGGAAGACAAGGGAACGTCGCGCAAAATGCGCGCCGGCTCTCTCTGAACCTTCACCCCCCTGGTTTAGCGATGTCGCGCGAACAGTCAGACCTCATTCTGCAGCACCCCAGCATCGTCGGGATTTCTCGGCGGCGCCGACTCTACGCAACCATCATCTTGGCTGCTGCCATCCTGATCATTCTGCTGGTCTGTCTATCAACCTCCGTCACCGAATTCCGTGCAGTTCAGTCGCTGACGATTAGCCCTCGTCACTCGGTCGGAACCGTTGCGGGTAAGTCATTTGAGCAAACTCGCGAACAGATTCTTCAAGTCGTTCGCAATGCGACCAGCGAGCAACAACTGAAGCGAGTCGTGATCGAGTGGACGAACCGTTTGAATCTCACCCAAACCACGGGGATGCTCGACCCCGAACAGGTTGACTACGAAAAACTTCGCGCTCGACTTACCTTTGCGATTGATCAGGACCCGAGCTTAGAGCAAGTCACGTTGCACTTGAGCTATACCGGCCGAGGAAATCAAACCGAACGTGCCTTTCTCTCGCTGTTCACCGAGTCCGTCTCAAAGGAGTTGGCTCTGCTGGGCACCCCGAACAAGGAGATGATTGGTGGCCTGCGCAGTCGAGTCGAGCAAGCCGCGGCCGCCGAGCAACTCATTCGCAATCAGTTCGCCGAGTTGAAACAGCAGTTGGCTGAAATTGAAATCTCCGTCGGGCAACTCAAAGGTTATCCTTGGGAGCAGCTGACGCGAACGAGTCCCGAGCCTCAGCGGGAGACCGAGTTTGTTGACCCGCGTATTGCGGCTGAAGAGTCCAAAGTCCGGGAGCTGTCGCAGCATCGCGAAGCCTTGCTGCAGCAATACCCCGAGTCGCACCCCGAGGTGCTGGCTGTTCGCCGCGACTTGGAGCAGGCTCAGCTGAAAATCCTCGAGCTACAGGAAAACGGACCGCGGCGAATTTCCAACCAGTTTGTTCAAGCATCCTTTCCCAAAGCGAGTTCGGAGAAGCTGAATCTGGAAGGGATTGAGCAACTGAAGTCCAGCATCACGGCGATCAATACGCCTGTTTTGGCGAAGCAACTGGACGGCCTCCAGCGTGACTTGGATGCTGCGATTGGCGAGTTGCTGGAAAGCAATCTGGCACTTTGCAATGCCTTGGATGCCGAGCCCACGTTTGCGGTAGGTGCCGCTGGAAAGCGAGTGACGGCAACTGGCTCGCTCAACCGTACGACGCTGCTCTGGGCGACGCTCGCCTCAGTCTTGCTGGGGGGCGTGATTTGTTCGCGCTTCGATGTTTGGAGTTTCGACCGCGGATTTGAAAGCAGCAATGCGGCCGCGGAATCGCTGGCCGTCCCCGTATTTACCTGGGGGAATGAGGCCGAAGTCGCTCCCAAACGGCCCGAAATGACCGCTTCCTCTCGAATATTGAAATTGAGCGAAATCCTCCTCTTCACTACTCTCCTAGTCGTGGCGGGGATGGTTTTGATTGACCCGGAATACCGCCAAGCGGTCCTCGAAAATCCGCTGCACGCTTTTGCTCGACTGCTATGGATGTGGAAGAGCTAGGGCGCGGCTTTGCTGGTTGTTTGCTCTCCAGTGAGCCAAGCGATTGGCTTGAACACTTTTTTACGGAATCAAGGATGTACGAGAAAACCTACCAACTGAAGACGCGGCCTTTTTCAGCAGCGCCGAACATCCTGCAGTATCATCCGACGGATGCAGCAGAGACTTCGCTTCGTAGCTGCCGCAGTGCGATCGAAAGGCAGGCGGGCCCCGCGGTTATCTTCGGCGGTCCCGGAACCGGTAAGACATTGCTGCTGGATCTTTTGGCCGACGGCTACTCCGGTCACTTTCAAGTGGTCACGATCCCCTGCGCCCGAACCGACACGCGCAAGGACCTGCTGCAAAATATCCTATTCCAGATCGGACAAACTTATCGCGAGTTGAGCGAGAGCGAGCTGCGATTAGAGTTAGCTGACTATCTGCGTCCCGGTCCGCACTGTCCCAATGGACTGCTTTGCCTTGTCGATGATGCCCATTGCCTGGCTGAGGAGTTGATGGACGAGTTGCGGCTGATTTCCGGGATCATGCGCGGCGGCCAAATTCGCTGCCAATTGGTTCTTACCGGGAACCAGCGGTTGGAGGAGATGCTGGGCAGCCTCCGCCAAGAGTCATTGAATCAGAAAATCTCTGCTCGCAATTATCTCGGAGCCCTCTCGCAAACAGAAACGGCCGAATACATTCGAGCTCACCTTCGCCGAGCCGGCGGTGGGAATCGCGAGTTCTTCAGCGAGGAAGCTCTACGTCAAATACACAAACTTAGCCAAGGCGTTCCGCGACTGGTCAACCAGCTTTGCGATGCCGCACTGCAGCGCTGCGTGCGGACCGGGGCTTCTAGCGTCACGCCGGCGATCTGTGTGGAATGCTGGACTGAACTTCAACGATTGCCAGTCGATGGCATAGAATTGAATCCCTCCGGTCAGTTCTCATCGCGAGCGAGCGAAGAGACGTCGCCAGCCTCCACGATGCAGTTGCGTCAGGACCGGAATTCTGGAGTGGAGTTTGGGCTTTTGGATGACGAGGGTTCCAGTCGCATTGAGAATCGCCATAGCCTGCGTGAATTCGAACTGCAGCAGGAGGCCCCTGAGACCTACAACCGTCAAACCGGCGCGGAAAAGCCTCAAAGCAAACGGTCAGCTCCCATTGTCGGCACAAGTGGGCAGGACCAGCCGAAGCGGCGATTAATTCTGACTCACCTCGAGGACGATGCCTGCGAAGGTCGAGTCACCGGAAAGTCAATCAGCGGCCAGGCGAACAGTTCGGAAACGAATGCTCCAGTTGTTCCGGCTTCGCAAATGAGCACTGGCTCTACTGGTGCCGCAAAGACGCCCGCGATGCGAGGTTCGATCAAGCAGACCGCCTGTGATGTCGATCCGGATTGCCCCGATGCGATCGAGCAGGAGCGAACTCCCAAACGACTAATATCCCCCAGTCCCAACCCTTTCGAAGAGTTCTTTGAGACTGAAGAAGTGGTCACGGAAGCCTTTGTCCGGGGAACGATTGCCCACAACCAACAGGCTTCGCAATTAACACGAGCGATTCTCGACGAGTACGGAGTGGACGATTTGGAGATCGAAGTGATCCGAACTTGGAATTCAGCTCCTGATATCCAAGCGAGTGTCGCTGGCGAGACAGTTGGCAGCGAGGCGACTGTTCCATTTCCGACCAGTGGTACGAAATCAGAGCCCGATCGACAGGTTTCCGAGACGGTGGATACTCTGCAAATTCAAGCAACTTCTCGCGTTGACGACCGCGATATGTTGGTCACGAGCCGAGTCAATCAAATTCCTGCTCCCCCGGTCGGGAAGCAGGAGCATGAAGAATTTGACGGGCCGGTCTCGACCGGGCGAGCATTCCGGATGGATTACAAGCAACTCTTCACGCGACTGCGCAATTCGATGGCCCCTGGCACTACCGAACCCACACGCCAAGGATAAAGCGGCATGAAGTCGGCCATTTCGAAGCTGAATCAAAGTGGTTTGCAATTGGATGATGAGGCGGTGCGCACCATCCAGGCTGCGTCGCGTCCTGACTGGAATCCTCACGAGCAACTCGTGCTCGTGACGATCCCTGACGTTTCGGCCACTTCCCCTGTGCCGATGCAGCGGTCCGCTCAGCCCTCGTCAACACAGCCTAGGTCTGTGGTGCTCTCACCGACGTTGCGTTCCGATTTGCCAGACTCGGCTGCGATGTTCAGTTCGATAGCTTCGATGATTGGCGAGACGAAGCCAGCGGCGAACGCTTCGGCCGCAGCGACTCCGAGCGGTAACGCAGCAACTCGCTCAGCGGTTCCACACACGGCCTCGGTACCGAGGACGGTTCCGCCCGTGGAGGCTCCCGTAAATTCAGCGCTCGAGAACAAGCCTGCCGTAAACGATGCTGCCAAGACTGCGTTGCCTGAGCTAAAGGGCGCGGCCGTCACTCACTCGGCGATCGTCGAGTCTCTCGTGTCTCGATTTGCCGCCGAGAGCAGCTGTTTGATTCACTTTTGCGATACCGACCAGCCACATCGCGCGGCGGAAGTATGTCTCTCGGTCGGCATGGAATACGCTGAGAAAATTCAGCGACGCGTGCTGCTGCTCGACACATCGCGCAATTCCCGTCCAATGAGTTCGCTGTTGGGCGTGGACTTGGCGGCTGGTTTCCGCGAGGTGCTGCGGACCGAGCTGAATTGGCGACACCTGGTGCGGCAGACCTCACATCCGCTGGTCGATGTTTTGCCGGCTGGCGTCATCAAGCTGAACACGACTGCGACGCGGTCCGACTTTGAGTTTCAGATCCGAAAGTTGGTCCTGGAACTTTCGTCCCAGTACGGCGGAATTTTCTCCTGTGCCGACACTGCGTTTGACCTCGAATCCGAACTGATTGGACTTTGCAGCAGCGGCGGCTTTCTGACGATGGATTTCCACCGTACCAGTCGCGGATTGGCGAAATCGGCAGCGAATCAGCTGCGGGCGTCGGGAACTCGGTTGCTGGGATGCATTGCTGCTGCCGAGAGCAAGCAAGCCGGTTAATGCCGTCTCGGATATCGAGGCGTGAGTTTGAGTCGTTCTGGCGACATTGTTTCAGGTTCGATTCAGAACCAATCAAGAGGTAGTTGAATGGCCGGCAAAGAGCGGATCGCAGTCGTCACGGGTGGAGCCGGATTCATTGGCTCGCATATCGCGGAAGCCTTGATTGCTCGCCATTTCAGGGTTCGAATCATTGATAACCTGGTCACCGGTTTCGAGAGTAACCTGCCGCGGGACACAACTCGCTTTGAATTTCATCGAGCCGACGTTTGCGATGCCGCCCGGATGCGTGAGTTGGTTTCAGGAGCGGAATGTGTCTTTCATCAGGCGGCGCTTGCCAGTGTGCCGATGAGTCTGGAGCGTCCGCTGGAAGTAAATCGCGTCTGCGTCGAGGGGACGCTTGCGATGTTAGAGGCGGCTCGGGCGAATGGCGTGAAGCGATTCGTCTACGCGGCCTCGAGCAGTTGCTACGGCGATTCAGCTTACTCGGCCAAGCGGGAGTCTGACTTGCTTCAGCCGCTTTCGCCCTACGCGGCGGCAAAGCTCGGCGGAGAGCATTACTGCAAGGCTTATTTTCATTCGTTTGGGCTGGAGACGGTTTGCCTGCGGTACTTTAATGTCTTCGGGCCGAGGCAAGACCCAAAGAGTCCGTACTCGGCGGTGATTCCGCTGTTCATCACTGCGATTCTCGGTGGCGAACGACCTAAGATTTTTGGTGATGGTCAGCAGTCGCGTGACTTCACTTACGTGGCGAATGTTGTCGAGGGGAACCTGCGGGCATTGACGGCTGAGGGAGTCGGAGGCCGCGTCTACAACATGGCCGATGGTCGCTCGATATCGCTGCTGCAACTTTTGGATATTCTGGGACGTCTCTTGGGCAAGACGGTATTGCCAGAGTTTTTGCCTGCTCGAGCTGGTGACGTGCGCGACTCGAAAGCAGATATCGCGGCGGCAGTTCGCGAGTTAGGTTATCTTCCGCCAGTTGATTTCGCCGAGGGGCTGGCTCGTTCGATCGACTACTACCGCGAATTGGTTGCAAGTCGCTGAGCAGCCGAGCGAAAAAAAGAACCTCGGCAATCGCGAGCAAATCGCGGAGTGCCGAGGCTCAAGGGGGTTTTAAGTATAGCGGTTTCGAAGTCTCGCCCTCCCGAGAAAGGCGTTAGTCGATTCGCCGCTTGTCGCCGAGCCGTCATCGTTGACACATCGGCGGACTGGCAGTCGCTGGGGCTGCCGGGTTGCTACTCTCCGTTATTTTGAGCGTAGGTTCCGCTGACGGCTTGGGGTTTGACGTTAGCCGAGAAGGGGATAGTGACTTCGCCCTGCATCGGGTCATCCGTCACAACGACAATGGTGTCGGTGATTGGTCCTTCTTTCGACGCGTCGAACTCGTACTTGACCATGTGCAGCGGCTTGGCGCCTTCAGGGACCTTGAAGGACAAGCGGTCGCTTGACTTGCGAATTTCCTTGATGGTGAACGGTTGTGAGCCATTCAGAATCAGGGTTTTGCTTACCTTCGAGCCAAACATCACATCGCCGAGTTGGATCGGTGACACTTCGATGCTTTGCTTTATCAGACCTGCCAGCGGGATTCGAACGAATTGATTCGACGCATCGTTGGTGACCAGAGTCAGCTCGTCGTTGAGGATTCCGGCAGGGTGATTGGGGTCGACCACGACTTCCAACTCATAATCCACGCGGCGACTGTTTGGGTCGCGGCGGACTTCAGACAGATTTCCCGAGACGTTGGAGTTGCTGGAGCGGACTTCGGAAATGTTCCAGCCCGGGTTGCCAGCGTACATCACTTTGATCTTGGTCTTCGCCCCGGAGCCGACTGCAACGTTGCCGAAATCGACTTCGCTGGGGCTGAGGACCACGTCGCGGCGGATCATCCCTTTGACGGTGAACTGAATTTCGGCTGATTCGGAATTAGGCTGTGTCCGCTGGACGCGGACGGTGACGGTAGCCCCGCGTTGTCCTTCGAAGTTCAGCGTATCGAACTTGGCCAGAATCTTGGCGGTTTCG
>JBJTQD010000346.1:0-2518 GCA_046075445.1 Planctomycetota bacterium | reverse complement strand
CTGGCCAACGGCCTTTCAGCCTCCAGCCCGGGGTAGAGCGGCCGGAATACGCGCAGCGTTCCGGCCGCGCCACCCCGGGTTAACGGACGTAGTTATTCGATAGGGTCGAACCGCACGTCGCCCCCCATGGAAACGCGGGGACAATATGGAATTCACCGGGGGGCACGGGCGGTTCGACGCTGACGTGAATTTTCGCGTAACAACGGGACACCGTATCGGGGGCGAGGTCGGGAGACCATCGCCCAGCGCGGGGGGGGCGCGGGCGCGGGCGGTTCGACGCTGAGCTCTTGATAGACGCCAAGAGGAGACCGAAGGTCGAAGAGGCGGCGAGGTCGGGAGACCTGCGCCGAGCGCAGGTTGTTCCAACTGCCGAACCGGGGGCTGGCGCGATGCCGCGGAGGACGAGGAGAATCAACCCCTAAGCCGCTTCGCGAACTTTCTTGGTTTGCCGAACAGGCTTTTCTTTCCAGCGGCGATGCAGCCACCAGTATTGGGCTGGCGAAAGGGCAATCGCTTTGGCCATCCGGTCGTTATACCACTGCGTTAAAGACTTCACGTCGCGCAGCTCATCAGGCATCTCCAACGGGTCGGCGATCCCTGTGCAACCGACTTCAAAATGAAATGGCTTGTCCGTATGACGGCAGTAGCTGACCATCATCGGTGCGTTGGATTCCAGCGTGAACAGCGCGACGGCTTTGTGACATGCCGCTGGTCTGCCAAGGAAGTCAACCCAGCAGCCTTTCGTCCCCGCGTGCTGGTCGCCGAGGATGGCAATGATTCCACCTTCATCGAGAACCTTTTGTACAGCCATCGCGCTGCCGTCTTTCGGCAGAATAAACTGTCCGTTTGTCGCGCGGAAATCGTTGATGAACTTGTCGAGATAGGGATTATCCAACGTTCTGGCTACCGCATGACTACTAAAACCGAGCAAGCCGGTTGCGTAGCCTCCCATCTCGAAATTACCGTAATGCCCGGAGACAAAAACCAAAGGGCGGTAATCGATCAGGTAACTCGTCATCAGGCGCTTGTCGCGAATGTTGACGTAATTGCGCCAATTCGTGTCGTGAATCTTGCGTGGAGCGAGCACGACCTCGCACCCCATCATGACGAGGTGATACCACATCTCACGCGTCGCAGCCCGAATCTGTTCTGGCGATGCGGTGGGGAAGACGGCCGTCAGATTCTCTTCAACCACACGGCGACGGACCTTGAAGACATCAGCCAGAAGCCAAGACAGCCCCTTGGCCAGTGACGCGCACTGCCGAGGACTGAGCAATTGCACGATGCCGATCACCGCGCGAGCGGCGGCATATTCCAGCCGCCACGTCCATTGCTGACTGATTCCAATTCGCACGAAATCCATCCTTGTCGCATGTGCTGCTAAAGCGGCCCAGTGGTCTTGGGCTCAGCGCGAGTAAACCTTGCTCGCCCGGGTCATGATACCCGATCGCCCCCTCTGGAAAGAATGCCGAAATCAGCCAGTGAAAGTCGGGACTGAGAACACGATAATCTCCAGCCGCAGCATCGCGCCAGCCCCGGTTCGGCGGCGAAAACAACCAGCGCTCGGCGCAGGTCTCCCGACCTCGCCGATGGTGCGTTGTCCGGCTTTGGCTTTTATCCCGGAGGGATAACAGAAATTAGCCGGGGGTTGAGCGGCAGCGATACCCCCGGACCTCGAATCAATAAAAATGGTTCTTCATCCCGGAGGGATGCAAGACGAAGCGGTCTCAAGCGGGGTTGATGCGACAATTCAAAAACGGATGCTCAGTTTGGCTGTTGGAAATTTTTGTTGGGGTTTTCCGAACTCGAAACTCGCTCGTCTGGCATCCGCTCGGGATGAAGAGGCGAATTGCCGTTTAGCGCCGAGGCGAGAAAAAGCTGGCCGTGCGACCGCCGCCTGCGGCGGCGGAAAAAAAGAGGGGGTGGGGTAACCGTTACGTAGGGTTGCGCTCGCAGAGCCTCGCTGACCCTACGCTAAGCTAAAGCGCCCTGTCGGGGCGAAGAGCCGTGTACCAATGGTGCGTTGAACTTTGTCTTCACGCCTCAAGCCAAACAGTCTTCGTCAGCCGGTTTTTCTTCGTCAGCAGCGCTTCGCGCCAGCCCCCGGTTCGGCGGCTAATGCAAACGGCGCTGGGCGATGGTCTCCCGACCTCGCCCCCGGTGTGGTGTCCGGCTTTTCTTCAGCTGCCGGTGGGTGCGCACCGCAGTGCGCGTGTTGTCTGAATAAAATTTCCGGGGGGGATGCAACCCACCCTACGACTTTCGTCCTCGTCAGCCGGGCTTCGCGCCAGCCCCCGGTTCGGCAGCACTAATCAAGATCGCACCGTCTTAACCGGCCAGTCAGGGCTCCGCCAACTCGAAATCGAATGGTGACCTATTCGGCCTTGCTGCTGCTTTCAATCTCCGGCGGCGGTTGGTTTTCGCTGCTGGCCGATGGCGGTTCAAATCGCGGCGGTGGTGGCTCGAATTCATCGACCGCATCTTTGTAGTGCGCGATCTTATGACTCTGGTTGTCAAA
>JBJTQD010000345.1:0-1352 GCA_046075445.1 Planctomycetota bacterium | reverse complement strand
GGCCACTCTACCCCGGGCTGGAGGCTGAAAGGCCGTTGGCCAGAAGAGCCGTGAACAGGTGGTGGCCCAAATTCAGCTTCTCAACGCCCTTCTCATTGCCTCAGGGACGTGCCACCCAAATGCAACTGGACCACTTATTTGTAGAGTCTCCTAGGCATCCCACAGAGACTCGTTAATCAAAATTTTCTCGCTCTTTCAGGTTTTATCTACTGCTCAGCTGTTCTCGCCTCCAATCTCTCGCGCAGTGCCCTCCGGATAACCTGCCAGCAAGGCAGGTTTTACCTAGCTTAACGCGGAAAGAAATTTCCTGAATTGGGAAACCGAAACCAAACCCTTCACCCCCGGGTTTCGTCGTATAGACTGAGTTTTGGTCAAACACAGCCAGAGACCATTTGGTCTGGGTGACCTGTTACGAATTGCTGAGGGATTGGCGACCGGGCGTGGGGGCAACCGTCCGGCTTGAGCAGCGCAAGTCGAGTTCCGCAAAGACGCGATTGATCACCGCACCGTCTTTGCCGGCGAATCTGATTGAAAAATGCGCAGAGCTAAGGCGAGGAACGCGCGTCAGGCTATCCCGCAAATGGGGTTCGATTCTGTCTGGAATTCGCAATCCTGCAGCAAGGGAACAGGTAATGAGGCATCAGGCAATTTTCCGGGGGGAGAATTCGCGCGGACGTTGGACGACTTTTCTTTGGACGGGGGCTCTGCTCGGTTTGGCTGGCGGCATGGCCAGCCCGCCCGCGACTCCGCTCAGCGCTTCGAGTTTCGCCAGTCCAACCGTCCAAGCCGATGAGAAAAAGCCTGCGGGCGACAAGCAATCATCCGCAGCCGATCAGCAAGCCGACAACCTCGCGCAGATTGCGGCTAATGCTCAAAACGCCAAAGACTTCGAAATGGCGTTTGAGTCTTGGGGGAAACTCTGCCGTGAATTCTCCACCAGCAAACACTTCGCGAAGGCTCAATTGAATGCCGGTATCTGTGCGGCTCAGCTGAAGCGTTACGACGCGGCGATCCCTTACTTCGAACAAGCACTCAAATTGTTGCCGGCGGAAGAAGTCGAGGGGCTCGCCACGGCTCATCTGTTTCTTGGTTACAGCCAACTCGAGCAAGGTCGCAAGCTGCTGGCCGAAGGAAAAAGCGAACCGGCGCAGACGCTGCTGACGACCGCGACTGAAGTCTTCTCGCGACAGTTGGAGAAGTTTCCGCAATATCGCGACAACGATCAAGCGGCCTATTTCCAGGGGCTCGCGTTTGAGCAATTACAGCGGCTGCCCGAGGCGGCCGCCGCTTACACTCGGATGCTTGGCTTCCCGCAGAAAACATTTTTGTTTCCCGGGCTCTTTGCTCTGGCC
>JBJTQD010000344.1:0-3004 GCA_046075445.1 Planctomycetota bacterium | reverse complement strand
AACACAGAGGCACAGAGGACGCGGAGAAAAGCGACTGAGGTGAAAAGACCAAAAGTACAGTGACACTGTTTTAAATTCGACCTCTTCAAAAATCTTCAGGCTCTCCTCTTTGTGATTTTCAGTGCCTCTGTGTTTCCCCCCCTCTTCGATCCCATTCCCCACATTCAACAGTCTCAGCTGCTAAACTGGGGTTTGTCCGTTCCTCTTTTTTATGGCGTGCATCATGAGTCCAGCTGTTCGATACGTGTTCGGGTTTCTCGGCGGATTGCTCGCATCTGGGCCTCTCGGCCTATTCGCGGACCAGCCTGAAATCAAATTCAATCGCGACATCCGGCCGCTCCTCTCGGATCGCTGCTTTAAATGTCACGGGCCTGATTCGCAGACTCGCGAGGCAGGGCTTAGGTTGGACCGATCCGAAGCGGCAATGGCGGAGCTTGACTCTGGCGAGCGGGCGATTGTGCCGAGCGATTTGGAGCAGAGCGAGCTGGTCCGCCGCATTCGTTCGACCGACCCAGACTTACAGATGCCGCCACCGGACAGCGGCAAGCAGCTTTCGGATCGAGAGAAAGAGCTGCTGGAAAAATGGGTCCGCGAAGGGGCGGTCTACGAACCACACTGGTCATTCGTTCCACCTCAGCGTACCGAACCACCGACCGTCAAGAATGAGGACTGGTCCAAGAATCCGATCGACCGCTTTGTTCTCGCCCGGATTGAGTCGGCTGGACTGCAGCCAAGTTCCGAGGCCCCGCGTGAAAAGCTGATTCGCCGCGCTGCCCTCGACTTGACTGGGCTGCCGCCAACGCCGGAAGAGATGAAGGCTTTTTTCGGGGATTCCTCGCCGGACGCTTACCAGCGCATGGTCGACCGCTATCTCGCCTCGCCAGCCTACGGAGAGCACCTCGCGCGGACTTGGCTCGACCTCGCTCGATATGCCGACAGCAATGGCTACCAATACGACACGGAGCGCCAGCAATGGGTCTGGCGCGATTGGGTGATCGATGCCTTCAACCGAAACATGCCGTTCGATCAGTTTACGATCGAGCAAATCGCGGGCGACTTGCTTCCCGATGCGACCCCGCAACAGCGGCTGGCGACCGGATTCAACCGCAACCATGGAGTGACGATCGAAGGCGGCGTGATCGACGAGGAGTATCGAACTGAATACGTGATCGACCGCGTCGCGACGACGGGAGGGGTTTGGCTCGGGCTGACGCTGACCTGCGCTCGTTGCCACGATCACAAGTTCGATCCGATTTCGCAGAAAGACTTCTATCAGTTGATGGCTTTCTTTAATCAAGTCCCCGAGCGAGGGATGAACGGTTTCGATCCGCAGGAACGGATTGCCTCGCCTTTGGGCTCTGAAGTTCTCGAGAAATATCAGCAGCAACTGAGACAACTGCGCGCTGAACTGGAAGTAGCCCAGGCGTCTGCTAAAGATGAGTTTGTCGCTTGGGCCGAGCGTCAGCGAAAAGATCCGGCCACCGCTTGGCAGATTCTCAAGCCGACCAAACTGAACTCAACCGGCGGGAGCACGCTCACGCTGCTCGATGATCAGTCGGTGCTGGTTGGTGGAGCGAATCCTCAGCACGATGTTTACGAGTTGACTGCGACCACGGAACAAACGGGGCTGACCGCGGTGCGATTGGAGGCACTGACTCATCCCTCGCTGCCCGGAGGAGGGCCGGGGCGGCATACCAATTCCAATTTTGTGCTCAGCGAATTCGAGCTGACCGCGGTCTCAAAGCGCGACCCGCGGCAAAGCCAGATCGTCAAGTTCGTGCGGGCAGAGGCTGATTACAACCAGGAGAATTACAACGTCGCCAAGGCGATCGACGGGACAGTCGCCGGCAACAGTGGCTGGGCGGTCGATGGCCCAAGCCGCAAGGAACCGGCGACCGCACTCTTTGTCGGCGCCGAACCGTTTGGTTACGACGGCGGCACGGAATTGCATATTCGATTGCGGCACGAAGCAAACTTTTCGACTCATAGTGTTGGCCGTGCGAGGCTAGCGGTAACCAGCCAAGCCGCCAGCGAAGTCTCCATCAACGGGCTGCCAGCCGAAATTCAAGAACTCGTTCGTCGGCCGCTCGGTGAGTTCACCGCGGAGCAGCGGGCCAAGCTCCAAACGTTTTACTTTGAGGTGCAGTCGGCGCGGGGCAAAGCGTTACTGGCGGAGATTGCTCGCGTCGAGCAGGAGCAGCAAAACGCTTTTCCGCCAACGATGATCATGCGTGAACAGGAGACGCTGCGGCCAACGTTTGTTCTTAATCGGGGACAGTACGACCAGCCGACGGAGCCCGTCTCTGCGGGGGTTCCTGCCGTATTCCCACAGCTCTCGTCCGAAGAGAAGCCGAATCGTCTCGCGTTTGCCCGCTGGCTTGTTTCGCCTCAGCATCCGTTGACCGCGCGAGTTGCGGTGAATCGTATCTGGCAAAGACTTTTCGGAGTGGGGCTCGTAAAAACGAGCGAGGACTTTGGCTTGCAGGGGGAACTGCCGAGCGACCCCGAACTGCTTGATTGGCTTGCGACCGAGTACATCCGCAGCGGCTGGGATACCAAGGCGCTCTACCGGTTGATCCTGACCTCGGCGACTTACCGTCAGACATCGGATGTTGGCCGCGACACCTACCTTCGCGACCCGGACAACCGGTTGCTCGCGCGCGGTCCGCGGTTTCGCTTGGAGGCGGAAGAGGTCCGCGATGCGGCCCTCGCAGTCAGCGGCCTGCTTGTCAATAAACTTGGCGGCCCGAGCGTCTATCCCTACCAGCCGCCGGGGCTTTGGACGGAGCTGAACAATCGCCCCGGTTACTCGACCGAGTACCCGCAAGGAAAGGGCGAGCAGCTTTATCGGAGGAGTCTCTATTCGTTTTGGAAGCGAACCGTGCCGCTGCCGATGTTGAAGATTCTCGACGCACCGGACCGCGAAGTCTGTACGCTGCAGCGGTCCCGGACCAACACGCCGCTGCAGGCGCTGCTGCTTTGGAACGCACCTCAGTTCGTCGAA
>JBJTQD010000343.1:0-2668 GCA_046075445.1 Planctomycetota bacterium | reverse complement strand
CTGCAGTGCTTGGTGGAGCGGCTCTGTATCGCAACCGGCTTTTCAGCGTGTGCGGCAGCTGAACCAAACATTCGGTGGGGGTGCGCTCGCGGTTTGTCGCGGGATTCCGGTTTTGGCCGAGGCAAGTGTTTTGCTGGCGGGCATATACCGTTTCCCGCGTTGGCAATTTTGGTCAATCGTCGCGCCGGCTAACTTGGGGTTGGCTGTTGCCTACGCGGTTCTAGGGGCGATGGCTTACCAAGCGAATTGGCTGCCGCTAGCGCTCGGGCTGAGTTTGGGTCTGCCAGTCGTGGGGCTGTGGCTCTTTTCCCGGCGGTATTCCGCGAACCTCAATTCCCGATATGATTGAATTTGGGAAGCGATACCAAAACATTGTGACAGACTGCTGAACAGACTCGAAGTTTTCTCAGGAGGAAGGACGAGCAATGAGAGAAGTCAAAGTTCTCGAACATCCGCTAGTAGCGTACCACTTAACGGTCTTGCGGAATCGAGAGACGCCGACCTGGGAGTTTCGGCAAACGGTCAATCGCCTTTCGATGCTGCTAGCTTACGAAGCAACGGAAGGTTTGCCGACCGAGGATTGGCCGGTCGAAACGCCGATTACGAAGACAATCGGCAAGCGGCTACATGGTCGAATCGGGATCGTCCCCATTCTGCGAGCCGGTTTGGGAATGGTCGATGCGATGCTGCAGGTGCTCCCCATGGCAGAGGTCTGGCACCTGGGGCTCTACCGCGACGAAGAAACCGCGCGGCCGGTAAGTTACTACAACAAGTTGCCCAAAACAAATCCCGTAGACGTGGCTTTCATTCTCGATCCGATGCTGGCGACGGGAGGCTCGGCACAGGCTGCTTATCAAGCTCTCGAACGCTGGGGCGTTAGCACGATCAAAATGCTTGCGATCATATCTGTTCCAGAGGGCATTTCGCAGCTGCGCGCCAATTGTCCCAAAATCGAAATTCATACTTGCTCGGTAGATCAAGGATTGAACGAGCATAAGTTCATCGTCCCCGGCTTGGGCGATGCAGGCGATCGGATCTTTAACACCTTGCATTAAGTGGCAGCTGCTTCCGGAATGACGACGTGTTTTCTGTGAGAAGCAATGACTGCTTGGCGGCGACTTCGGGTATTCGCGTTAAGAAATGAAAACGAGCGGATTGATCAACTGATGGCTGCGACCATTTGCGAATGCCCGCTCTGCCAAGCTACGTTTCAGGTGACTCCTGAAATGGCGGGAACTGCCGTGCAGTGCCCCGGCTGCGCGCGGGCGATCCAGCTACCGGACAAACTCGATAGTAGCGGACAAAAGGTCTATCAGGCGATTCGCATCGACGTTTGCACCTGCCCCAGTTGTCAGCAGGGGTTTGGCTACACAACACAAATGCTCGGGACCTCAGTCGCCTGCCCGCACTGCACCGCCTCCTTTCGGCTGAGGGTTGATGGGACGCTCGTGAAGGAAGTCTCGGCCGCAAACTTGGGTAGCCCCGTCGGCGGCGTAGTCAAAGAACAACCCCCTTCCTCAGCCTCTTCCGCTCCGGCGAGTATTCCGAAGCCTCAGAAGCGAGAACGCTTTCGCCCAGTCCAAGAAACGACGAGCGGAACTCCGACTCAAGCGCCAGGAAAGGCCGACAAGCCAACCGGCTCAGGACTGTCGGGTTTCAATCTCGAAGTCGGTGAGAAGTCGAAACGCCCGCTGGAGACTGCGCTGCCTCAAATTCGTATTGAGAATGGCGAATCGAGCGAGCGAGCTGCTGAACAAACTCGCTCAGCCAACCTCAAGCCAGCCGCGTCCCCTGCTCTTCCACCAGTTGCCAAAGTGACTTCGCCCGCGGTAGCTGAGAAAACTTCTGAGCAGCCGCCGACATTTCAGTCCGCACCGCTGGTAAAGGAGCCCGAGGGCGCCGAGTTGCTGCCGCCAAAGTTCTACAGCAGCGACCCGACCATCATTCGCCAGCGCAAAGGCTCGCGGAGTGAACAACCCTTCGTCCTGTTGCCCGACGCAACCGGTGGCTTTCAGCGAGTCAACAATACGGTGATTCGGATTCAGCACGAAGGGGAAACGATTGTCCTGGCGGCTCCCGACCCCAAGCGGGTGAAACAGCGACGGATGATCGTCAATCTGCTGACCTTAATCATCTGCTTGGCAATTCTTTATCTTGCCTTTCAAATGCTGCTCGATTGAACAGTCGTCCCTTGCGAGGTTGAATTAAAGCCTCACCGGGTCGTAGAGAACTCGACTCCAACAACGTCAATCGCGACAAACCACCTACTCAGAGGGGCGGTCTTTTTTTGCCTTTCGCTTGAGTTCCAGCAGCCTCGCTGTGTGCGACTCGGCAGGCTGATCAATGTTCGTGACAGGCTTGGGAGGTGGCACTTCTCGCTCTTTGGCGATCTCGCTTTCGAGAACCGCATCAAGCATCTCTTTTCCGCTGGCATCAGAGCCGGGAGGTGGAGCCGCCTCGAAACGACTCGTAGTTCGACGTTCATTCAGTTCGCGCGCGACTTCCGCCTTGCGCGAACGAAGCCGGTCGAGGCTGGGGCCAGCCAAAGCCGGTTCCTGCCGTCCGAAACCGAGCCGAGTCATCAGCCAACTCCAAAACGGCGCCAGTCGAATTGCAACCCGGCGGACAAACACATCCAAGAGGAATAGCACAGCTGCCCAGAACAGCA
>JBJTQD010000342.1:0-2362 GCA_046075445.1 Planctomycetota bacterium | reverse complement strand
GAGGACGAAGCAGACGTTCGTCAGCCCCGCCCCGATGCAACTGGCCAGCCTGACGCGCTGATGCTCGCCGCCGCTGAGCGTCTCAACTGGCCGGTCGAGCGTGAGATAGCCCAATCCCACGCGGCAAAGGAACTCCAGCCGACTGCGGATTTCCCGCACCAGCGGCGCGGTGATCGGGTCGCGGTCCGGTTCGGATCGCCAACTCTCGGCGAACCATTTCCGGGCCAACTCCAGGGGGAGCGCGGTCAGCTGGTCAATCGAACGGTCGAGCAGAAAAACGGAGCGGGCCAAATCGTTCAGGCGAGTTCCGCGACAAGCTTCACAGGTCGAGACGACTCGCGCCGCCAGCAATTGCTCAAGGTACTCGGCTCTTTCCGTTTCGGCTAAATCCGACTCCAGCAGCGCCCGCAGTCCAGTCGTCGCCGGCTTCTCGGTTCCATTCCAGAGCAGCTCACGCTGTCGGTCGGTCCACTCGCCCAGCGGCCGGTCGGTATCAAGTTTGCCGGCTTTCAAGACCGGAGCGAGTTGCTCAAGTTGCTTTGCGAGTGCCGGCTTGGAAAACCCTCGCCACACGCGAACCGCTCCGCGCCCCAGCGAACTATCGGGTCCGCCGAAAATCAACTCGGGCTCAAACCGCTCGCTCTGGCCAACGCCTTGGCAAGTTGGACACGCTCCGTAAGGGCTGTTGAAACTGAACGACCTTGGCTCAAGTTCCGAGAAACTTCGCTCACATCGCGGACAGGCATTGCGGGTGCTGAACAGGCGGTCTTTCCATTTGCCAGGATCGCCCTCGGCAGGAAGGCTGATGATCGCCGTACCTCCTGAGAGTCGTAGCGCCAGGTCAAGTGACTCAATCAAGCGGGATTCGATCCCCGGCCGCACGACGAGCCGGTCGACCACGGCCTCGAGATCATGCAGGAGCTTGGGATTGAGCGTTGGAGTTTGGTCGATATCGTAGAGTTCGCCATCGACACGCACACGCACCAAACGCTCGGTGCGCACTCGCTCCAAGACCTCTTCGTGCTTTCCGCGGCGACCGCGAACCATCGGTGCCAAAAGAACCAGCTTGGTTTGCTCCGGAAGGTTCAGAACCCACTGGGCGATTTGCTCCGGGGTCTGCTGGCGAATCGGATCACCGCATCCGGGGCACCGCATCTCGCCAGCTCGGGCGTAGAGAATCCGGAGATAGTCGTGAATTTCGGTCAGCGTGCCGACCGTGCTCCGGGGCTGGCTGACCAACGCTTGCTGGTCTACTCGCAATGCAGGCAGCAGGCCCTCGATCGAGTCGACATCGGGCCGCGGCAATTGCTCGATGAATTGCCGAGCGAACAGCGACAGGGTTTCAAGGTACTGGCGTTGGCTCTCGGCGAAAACCGTATCAATCGCCAGCGAGGACTTCCCTGAGCCGCTCGGCCCGGTGATTACCGTCACTCGATCGTGGGGCAAGTTTAGCGAGATGTTTTTCAGGTTGTGCGTGCGAGCCCCGGCAACGGCAATGCCCGCGATAGCTGCCGAAGTTTCATCCTTTTTGGATGCGGTTCGTTTCGCTTCCTTAACTCTTCCTGCTGGCACCATCTACTCCTAGGGGTTTTGTTTGCGTGGCAGAGCGAGACCATTCCTTTCGCCCGCTTTTCGTTTTTTAAGACCGGTTTTTCGCGCTCGCCCCAGATTCATTCGTTTCGCCCGTAGCCAACGGCCGTTCGTTTCGCCCGTAGCCAACGGCGAGGTGAAGCGCAAGTTGATCACGCGCTACAAACCAGCGGTCCGCTTCTCCCTCCCCCTCAGCAGGCTTTCCGCACCAGCCTTGCGTTCCTCACGCGCTCGGCCTAGGTCTCCCGACCTCGCCGATTCTTCGACCTCCGGTCTCCTCTTGGCGGCTAATTAGGGTTCCGCATCGAACGGCCCGTGCCGTCCCACTCCTTTCGACTTCAATTTAACCGCCACAAACTAACTCGGGCAAACGGAGCTCTGTAACCGCGAAGCGACCAGACTTTCAGCCCTTCAATGGGAACAAAATGTCTTGTCCTGCCGTTTCGCGCCTCGACTGCGCAGTTTTGTCACAGCCAATTGGCGTTTCTCCAAGAAGCTCCCTTCAAACCGTTCAGTGTTGCAAAAAACTCCATTGCGCCTCACGAGGTTAAATCTTACCTCGCTTCGCTGAGCAGCGCAGGCGTCGAAACAGCGCCGAGTGTCGCTTCGAAACCCTTGAAAACAGGACAAATTTTGTTGACTTCGCCTTCCGCGTATCGATAATGTTCAGGTCGCGGGAAGGAATTGCGACCTGCATCCGAATCGACGTGCTTGGCTGCAGCTCAATCAAAACGGTCTCCCCGTCGGAATTTAATCGGGAGGCTGTTAGCGA
>JBJTQD010000341.1:0-2919 GCA_046075445.1 Planctomycetota bacterium | reverse complement strand
ACTTTCGTCCCTGAGTTGGCGCGATCTTCCCAAGACCTAGGGTGTGGGGCTCCTGTGGAAAAGAGGATTGGGCTGATGTTGAAGCGTGTTTTAGCAGATGGTGTACAAAATGCAACTAGGTGTTCGAGAAAATTTTTTGGGAGGAGAAGAAGGGGTAAACACAAAGAGCACAGAGAGCGCGGGAGACTGTCGAAACGGGGTCAGGTCCAGTTTCCAGTTTTTTTGATTTTTCTTCGTTTAGCCCGTAGCCGGAGCCCAAAGCCGCTAGGCTTTGGCGCAGGCGAGGTGCAGCGCAGGTCCTTCACGCGTTGCAAATCAGCCGCCTGCAGCTTTTTCTCATCGTCAGCCGCCTCTTCGCGCCAGCCCCCGGTTCGGCCGCTCGGATACGCATCGCCAACTCCAGCCACCACGCGCGAGATTGCGAACGCTCCGGAATTTGGGACAATACGAACGCAGGTCATCACCTATCGACAACCTGTTTTTCAAATCAATTCCCTCGAGAGATCTACAGACCATGACTTGGAACCTAAAGCCCTGGGGGTTCTCCCTCGCCGTGGCCCTGCTGGTTGCCTTGCCACCAGCCTCCGCACGAGCCCAATCGGCTCTTGAAACCACCGCAATGGACACGAGCATTCGCGTCCAAGACGACCTCTATCTCCATGTGAACGGAAATTGGCTCCGCAACACCGAGATTCCAGCCGACAAGTCCAACTACGGCTCGTTCATCAAACTGGACGACCTCTCGCGCGATCGCATTCGCACGATCGTCGAAAAGGCTGCCGCCGAATCGGCTCCAGCCGGCAGCGATGCCCAAAAGGTAGGTGACTTCTACAAGAGCTTCATGGATACCGACCGAGTTGCGTCGCTGGATTACCAACCCGTGCAATCGGAACTCGAAAAGATTGCCGCGCTTAAGTCCCACGAAGATGTCGCTCGCTACTTCGGCTACTGCGGAACGATTGGCGTTCAGTCGCCAATGGGTTTGTTTATCGGCGTTGATGAAAAAGATTCGACCCGCTATTTGACCAGTATCGTGCAAAGCGGCACGACTTTGCCGGACCGCGACTACTATCTGAAAGACGATCCGAAATACACCTCCAGCCGCGAGGCGCTCGTCGCCTACGTCAATAAGTTGTTCAGCCTGATCAACGACTCGACGGAGAACCCGGGCGAGAAGCTGGTCGCACTCGAAAAGCAGATCGCTGAGATTCAGTGGCCGCGGACCGATCTGCGCGACGCGCTGAAAACCTACAACAAGTTCGCTCTGCAGGATTTCGGCGGCAAGACGACCCAGATCCCTTGGAAGAGCTACCTCGAAGGGGCACAGGCTCCGTCAATCACGGAATTCAACGTGATGACCCCGAGCTACTTTGAAAAGTTCAGCCCGATGTTCACCAGTGTCGACGTGGCGACTTGGAAGCTCTATCTCCGCTACAAACTGCTAGACGCTTACGCTGAGTATCTCTCCCCCGCATTTGACGATGCTCATTTTGAGCTGCACGGCAAGACACTCGCGGGCATTCCGCAGCAGCTGCCGCGCTGGAAGCGGGGCGTCGATGCGATCAGCGGCAAGGGCGCCGGTGATTTCGGAACGCTGGGCGATGTCGTCGGACGACTCTACGTCGCCGAGAACTTCAAGCCCGAAGCAAAGGCCCGCATGGACCAACTGGTCAAGAATCTGCTCGCGGCCTTCGGCCAAAGTATCGACGAACTCGCTTGGATGACCGACGAGACGAAAGTCAAGGCAAAAGGGAAGCTCTCGAAGATCACGACCAAGATTGGTTACCCGGACAAGTGGCGCGATTACGAAGGACTAACCATCAAGTCGGACGACTTGGTCGGTAACCTGAGACGTTCAGCTCAATTCGAGTACCAGCGGATGGTTAAGAAGTTGGGCCAACCTGTTGATCGGCTGGAATGGGGTATGACTCCACAGACGGTCAATGCTTATTACAACCCGACGCTGAATGAGATCGTCTTCCCAGCGGCAATTCTCCAGCCTCCATTCTTTGGAGTCGATGCGGCAGATGCTCTGAACTACGGCGGAATCGGTGCCGTGATTGGTCATGAGATCAGCCACGCCTTCGACGACCAGGGAAGCCGCTACGATAGCGATGGCAACCTCAACAACTGGTGGACCGATGCAGACCGCAAGTCATTTGAGGAGCTGACTAAGCGGCTGATTGCTCAGTACGCTGAATACGAGCCGCTTCCCGGCAAGAAGGTCAACGGCGAGTTTACCCTCGGCGAGAACATCGCTGACCTTTCTGGCTTGGCTGTCGCTTATCGCGCTTTCCAAATCTCCAAGAACCGAACCGAGCCGGAAAAAGTAGCGGGCTACACCAGCAACCAGCTGTTCTTCGTCGGCTGGAGCCGCGTCTGGCAACGCAAGTACCGCGATGACGAAATGATTCGTCGCCTGTTGATTGACCCACACAGCCCCTCGCAATATCGGGCTAACGGACCGGTCACCAACATCGACGCGTTTTATGATGCGTTCGGAGTGAGAGAAGGCGACCTGCTCTTTAAGCCAGTCAGCGAACGGATTCGAATCTGGTAACACCTGATTTGCTGATTGTCTATTTCAACGCAGCCCGGAAAAGCGATTCTTTTCTGGGCTGTTTTCGTTTTCAGAGCGAGCCATGGGAACTTTTCTTTAGCCCTACCCGTCTATCTTCGGACTCCCCAACTTTCCCGTTCCCTCAAAGCCCTCTCTTCGCTTTACCCCTAACCGAAGCGCCCTCTTTGTTTACCCCGAAGCCGAAGCGTTCCTATCGTTTAGTCCGTAGCCGGAGCGTTCTTTTCGTTTAGCCCGAAGCCGAAGCCCAAAGCCGCAAGGCTTTGGCGCAGGCGAGTCGCAGCGAAGTGACGGCACGCATCAAATTTGGGCATCCCAAGCCGCCCAAGGAACCCAATTCA
>JBJTQD010000340.1:0-3429 GCA_046075445.1 Planctomycetota bacterium | reverse complement strand
TGGGAACGCTCGAGAAAATCCAGATGGATTTCAACACGGCTCAGGCCAACGGCAAGAAGATTTCGCTGGCCGACTTGGTCGTGCTCGGTGGCTGTGCCGGAATTGAAGCGGCAGCGAAGAAGGGTGGCCACGATGTGGTGGTGCCGTTCGCGCCCGGCCGCAGTGATGCGACAGCGGAGCAGACCGATGCGGCCTCGTTCAGCGTGCTCGAACCGCGGGCCGATGCGTTCCGCAACTTCGTCGGCCAGGGCCAATATCGCCCAGCCGAAGAGTTGATGGTCGACCGAGCCAATTTGCTGACGCTGAGCGCTCCGGAGATGACGGTGCTGATCGGTGGTCTGCGTGTGCTCGACATTAACGCAGGCAATACCCAGCACGGCGTTTTCACCAAGCGTCCGGGAACGTTGAGCAATGACTTCTTCGTCAACCTGCTCGACCTAGGTAACAACTGGCGCAAGTCGCCCGACAACGAGAACCTGTTCGAAGCCGTCGACCGCAAGAGCGGCAACGTGAAGTGGACCGGAACACGAGTCGATTTGATTTTCGGTTCGAACTCGCAACTGCGAGCGATCGCCGAAGTCTACGGTTGCAAAGATGCCGAGCAAAAGTTCGTTGACGACTTTGTTTCTGTTTGGAACAAGGTGATGAACCTCGATCGCTTCGACCTCGATGACGCTCAGCGCGCCGGCGGCAAGTCGGTCGCGCTGGACCAGCGTTAAATTGCTGTTCGAGAACCGCTTCGTTCAAGCGATTGGCCTGAACTTAGCGGCGCGAATGTAACAATCAGCCGACCTGCGGGGTGACCTGTGGGTCGGCTTTTTTCTTGGGGTGGTGGTCGTAGAAACGTCCGCCGACTGCCAAAATATTTTGATTCTCTGTTTCGGGACAATTGAGGTAGATAAACATGCACCCAATCACACAGGAACTACATCGCTCAAGTCGAATTGGTTGGCTGCGAGCCGCCGTGCTTGGGGCGAATGATGGAATTGTCTCGACGGCCAGCTTGGTAGTCGGCGTTGCGGCGGGGGGTGCAGCTAGTGGCGAGATTTTGCTTGCGGGCACTGCTGGCTTGGTGGCTGGTGCCATGTCGATGGCGGCAGGCGAGTATGTGTCGGTCAGCTCACAATCAGATACAGAGCAGGCCGATTTGGAACGCGAGCGGAAGGAACTTGAGACTCAGCCGGAATTTGAGTTGCAAGAGCTCGCGGCGATTTATGTGCAGCGTGGACTGAAGCCCGATCTGGCGCTGCAGGTGGCTGAGCAATTGACGGCTCATGACGCGCTCGCGACGCACGCGCGAGAAGAGCTGGGGATTTCGGAGTTGACTGCCGCGAGGCCGATTCAAGCGGCTCTGGCATCGGCGGGAACGTTTGCGCTGGGAGCGGCTTTGCCGTTGCTGGTGGCGTGGCTTGCGCCGCAGAGTGGGCTGATCTGGATGGTGATTGTTTCGTCGCTGTTTTTTCTGGCTCTGCTGGGCGGCTGGGGAGCGCAGGCGGGCGGCGCGAATATCGCAACGGGTGCGTGGCGCGTGACTTTCTGGGGTGCCATCGCGATGGCGCTGACGGCGGCGGTGGGGTGGATGTTCGGGGCGACGGTTTAGGGGCGGGGATGGGAATTGTGGGAATTGTGGGACTCATGGGACTCATAGGACTCGTGGGAGAAAAGCCGGTGAGAGGCAGGCCGCACTTGCGGCGGGGTCGGGAGACCCGCGTTGAGCGCGAGAGGAAGTGGGAATGCGGAATAAAAAGCAGTTGGAACCGACTCGGTTTTTTCTACTGCTCTGCTGATCTAATTCCTAATCTCTCGCGCAGCGTCACCATTTCATTGAGCCGAGGATGTCGGAGTACTGATCGGTCCAGACTCGCGGCAGTTTGGCTGGGGGACCGTACCAGCCTTGGTCCTTGCCGAACGGCTCGAGCAATTCCTCGCTGGCCGCCATGATCACAAACGAGCAGCTCATTTTGCCCCGCCGCTTTTCTTCTGCCGTTTTGACTTCGTCTTTAGCGTTGCGGAATTGCTGCTTCTCGGCTGCTGCAATTGCGGCCAGAGCCGATTCCATTGCCAGATGTCGGTTTGAGGCGTTGTAGATCAGCATCCCACCGGGCGCGAGCTTGGAAAGATAGACGGCCGCTGCTTCGCGAGTCAGCAAGTGCATTGGAGGGGAGGAGGAGCTGAACGCATTGAGCACGATCAAATCGAACTTCGCGTCGGGTTCGGCGGCCATCTCCAGCCGCGCGTCGCCGATTTTGACCTCGTAGGTCGCTCCTCCGGGCGGGAAGCAATCGCGCATAAAAGTAAAATACTGCGGGTCCTCGGCGACCCTTTGCATCGTCGGGTCGATTTCGTAGAAGGTCCAGTGTTGGCCGGGTTGGGCATAGCAAGCGATTCCGCCCGCACCGAGTCCCGCAACGCAGATTTGTTTGTAGCCGCGACTCTTGGCAACGTCGAAGACTTTGCTCATCGGACCGTTGGGATAGTAGTAAGCGGTCGGGAGTAGTGCCTCTTCTGGCTTGCGGCTCTGCAAACTATGCAGCGTGTTGCCGTGGATGATCAGGTTGGCATCCCGGTCCGGATCGTAGGTGACTCGCAAGACGCCGTAGAAGTTACGCTCGAGGAAGATCGTCTTTCCGCTCAGCCCTGGATCGATCCAGCCGACGATCAGGAGTGCTGCAGCGGCGAGTGCGAACCGGGGCAGTTCTTTGATTGCCGGAAGCAGCAGAATTGCGGGGATGCCGTAGACCAGATTCGCTCGCACGCCCTCTTCCCGTGGAAGGAACCAGAGCATCGCCAGGGCGATCGCGGCAACTCCGGCAGCGTAGAGCCAATCAAACGGCTTGCGAAAATCGCCACCAGCGAGTCCGAGGATCAGCAGCGATGCGATCAGCGCAATCGGATATTCGAGCAGTCCGAGCTGTTTAAAAATCACCGGCGAGAGAAGCGAATTGAAAGCTCCGCCCAGCACTCCCCCGAACGACATCCAGAGGTAGTAGGAAGTGAGGTACTGTGCCGCAGGTCGACGCCGAGCCAGTTCCCCGTGAGCGACCAGCATCAGCAAGAAGAAGCCGGCCAGGTGAACGCCCAGCACCATCCAGGTTGGCTCGTTGCTCTTGGCGGCAACGACCAGCGTCAGCAGAAGCGCAGCGAGCGGCGCCCAGCTGCTCACTTGTGGAAGCGCTCAGGGCGCGCGGAGCCCTGGAAGCACACGGGCAGGTTGCGCTGGCCGGTTGCAACGTTAAAGTTGTTGGCGTAGCCGCCGCACGCCCTGGCGTCCTGGCAGCCGCCATAGCAGCTGTTGTAAGTGTAGTACTCCTGTTGCAAGAGACAGGGCAGCAACAAGAGCGGCGGCGGCAGCAGTGGTGGCGGCGCGTGAGCGCCAACTCGGGCGCGCAGTGGCGACAGCCCGCGCGCAGCCGCCGAGGCGCTCGGCGC
>JBJTQD010000339.1:0-1555 GCA_046075445.1 Planctomycetota bacterium | reverse complement strand
TGAAAACCTTGTTACCCTAAACTTAGGATTGGACCAAACATGGGGAGAGGCTCACCCCAAACCTCACTCTCATAACTGCTAGCGCAAAAATGGTGGAATTCCACAACTATCATTGGTTCTTCGGGAATTTTAGTTGGTAACCCCGGGAAAGGCGAGGCTCGGTAGAATTGGGTTCATGAATGAACTTAATGCACACTACGGCTTATTACTTGGACTGAACGATTCCTGGGAAGTGGTCGAGGTCAACGTCGACCCGGAGGGCCGGCAGGTGGAAATCCTGCTCAGTCACCAGGGAGGCAAACTGACCTGTCCGGAGTGTCAGCAGGCCTGTACTCAGGCCGACTTGGCTCCCGAACGCGTCTGGCGGCACTTGGATTTGATGCAGTTTGAAACCCGAATTCGGGCCCGTGTTCCGCGGTGCGATTGCCAGCGGTGCGGTGTAAAAACCACGGCAGTCCCTTGGGGGGATAAAAACTCGCGGTTTACTTTGCTGTTTGAAGCGTTTGCGATTAAGGTTCTGACTGCCTGTAGCTCCGTCAAGCGAGCAGCGGAACTGCTCAAACTCGACTGGGATACGGTTCATGGCATTATGCGCCGAGCTGTCGAGCGGGGACTGCAGAGACGGTCAGTAGAAGAAGTCAAACAGGTTGGAATGGACGAGAAGAGTTTCCTGAGCGGTCAGAACTATGTCTCGGTTTTGACTGACTTGGATGAAAGCCGAGTGCTGGAAGTGGTTCCGGGGAGAACCGAGGAAAGCGCCACGGAACTGTGGAAATCACTGCCAGAATCGCAGCGAAAACAAATCAAGGCGATTGCCATGGACATGTGGCCCGCGTTCATCCAAGCGGCCGAGCGGATGGTCCCCAAGGCAGACATCGTCTTCGACAAGTTTCATGTTTCCAAGCACTTAAACGAGGCGGTAGATACTGTCCGACGGCAAGAACAAAAACAGCTCCTCCGGGAGGAAGACGATTCACTCACTGGTACACGGCAACTCTGGCTTTACGCCCCACGCAACATGAGCGAAGGGCAGCGGGCTCGCTTTGAGGAGGTCAAACAATCTGACTTAAAGACCGCCAAGGCTTGGGCCATCAAGGAAAACTTCCGAGTCTTTTGGACATACCACAACACTTACGGGGCAAGGCAATTCTTCAAGAAATGGTTTTGCTGGGCAACTCGCTGCAAACTGGAACCAATCAAGAAGGTAGCGAAGATGATTCAACGTCATCTGGAAAACCTCCTCACCTACTGCCGACACAAAGTCACCAATGCCGTCAGTGAAGGGCTCAACAGCAGAGTGCAATCCATTAAATCCGCTGCTCGCGGTTTTCGACAATTCGCCAACTACCGAACGCGAATCCTGTTCTACTGCGGCAAGCTTGACCTAACTCCCGAATTTTTTACCCACGAAGTTTCCTGAAGAACCTTCCATTCGATGCGGGCCAGCCGGCAAACGGAACTCCAGCGCGAGTTTCCGCTGCACGCCGTCTACTCTTGGCTTGGCAATTCGCCTCAGATCGCACAGCAGAGTTACCTGCTAGTCACCGAAGATGAT
>JBJTQD010000338.1:0-3545 GCA_046075445.1 Planctomycetota bacterium | reverse complement strand
TTCCCGCTGGGCTGGAGTTCCGGCCAGAGGACTTCCTTGAACAGCGTGACAATTGGGTAGCGATCAATAAACCGGGAGGCGTGCTGACGCAGGCGCCTCCAGGGATCGACAGCGTAGAGTTGCGGCTATACCGATGGCGGCAACAGCAAGCGTCGGGTAGTGAGGACGCGACCTATGTGGGCGTTCCTCATCGACTTGATCGACCGGTTTCAGGCGTGATGCTACTGGGACTGAGTCGAAACATGACGCGGCGTTTTGCCGAACTGTTTCAGCGGCGCGAGGTTTCGAAGTATTATTGGGCAGTGGTAGAAGGTGACGTTCCGGACGACGCGGGAAGTTGGTCCGATTTCATGCGGAAGATTCCCGATGAGGCTCGATCTGAAATAATTCCGGCTGAGCATCCTGACGCGCAAGTTGCAATCCTGAACTATCGAGTTCTGGGAAGAGCAGCGGGCTTGAGTTGGCTGAGAATCGATTTGGAAACCGGTCGAACGCACCAGATCCGCTTGCAATGTGCCTCACGCGGTTGGCCGATCGCGGGTGACGAACTCTATGGATCGGTTCGCGTGTTTGGACCGCAGACTGTCGATTTGAGGGAGAGATGGATTGGGCTGCATTCTCGTCGTCTCAGTTTCCGCGAGCCGGGAGCGGGGGGCGGAAAACTGGTTTCTGTAATTGCACCGTTGTTTGAGTGCTGGCGGGAATTGGCTGGGTTGTTTCCCAAAATGCTCGAACGAGATTTTTTCTGAAGCGAGAAATGGACGACAAGCGATTCTTCTGTTTACGGGGATTCATGAAGTCAGGTACGAACTGGCTAGGGTCGCTGCTGGATAATCATCCCGAGGTGAGCTGTCAGGGCGAGTATCACTGGCAAGAAATTGTCGGTCCATTGCACTCTCGGAATACGAAATCGTCGATGCTGCAAGACGACACATTTCGCCGGTTTGCGATTGCTCGATTTGAAGGAGCGATCAAGCGTTGCTTACTGCATGGAATTAAGCCGACGGCGAGGGTGATTGGGGACAGGACGCCGCATACGCTGGCGCCGGTGATTCTTCGCAATGTTCCGCACATTTCGATCATCCGCGACGGGCGGGACATCTTGGTCAGCCGAGCGTTTCACCTGTTTAACAACCCTCAGGTTTCCAAGCTGTTTCAGCGAAATGCGCAGGCTGCCAAGGATTTGGAGCAGTTCCAGCAAGACCCGTGGTACTTTTCGAAGCAACCGGAGGCGCTACTGCGTCACGAGGAGATTGTTCGCGACACGGCTCGCTGGTGGCGTCAGCATTTGGAAATGGATCGCCGCACGGTGGAAATTCACACGCGGCTGCCGGTTCGTTTTGTGAAGTACGAAGAGTTACACCAGCGGACATTAGAGTTGACCAACGAACTGTTGGAATTCCTCGGAGTTGACCCGCAGCTGGCTCCGCCACTGACTGGCAAGTTACTGCCGGGCTTTGAACAAGAGCGGCCGAACGAATTTTTCCGCAAGGGAGCGGTCGGGGATTGGCGGAACTACTTCGACGATTGCGCCCGGGAATGGTTCAAATCAGAGGTGCAAGACGAGTTGAAGATTCAAGGTTACGAGAGCGGCGACGATTGGTAGGAAGGGTGGCGGCCCTAAGGTGTTGAGATCGCCCCAGGGGTGCGCAGTCGATTGCCTGAGGAGGCCGGGAACTGGTGGCAGGTTGAAGGGAACCGTACCGCGGCCTTCGCAAAGCCTCAGGGACGTGCCACGACAAGAGGTGAGGACGTTTCGCTTAGAGTGCGGCGAATTTTTTCTTTGTCTTTAGCCTGTTCTTCGCGCCAGTCCGGGCAATTGAGTTGCCTGCTGCTTATTTCTGAAGTTCGCTGATCTCTTTTAGCACGGCTACCAATTCAGCTTCGAACTTGCGGAGTTCCTCGGGGTCATCCAATTGCTTTTTTGCTCCGGCGATCTGTTTGACCAGCATTTCCTGCTTCTTGCGTAGGACTTCGATTCTCTTTTTGGCTTTTTTGTCCACGGGATTTTTCTCAAGTGGTTTGGCTGGAAGGGCGAGTCGCTGACGTGCACTTCTATGATACCGCTTTGGGCTCTCGAGTGGGCGCGAGGTTAGAGTTCGAAATGAAACGTCTTGAGGAACCATCGCCAGAGGCGGGAAGCGGGAGTGCGGTAGCCAACGCGGATAGCGCCGAGTCCAGTCGCACCGCTGAGAGCAAGTTGCTGAGTTGAGCTAAATGAGGCGGCAACTTGGTAGGTGGGCGTCACTGGTGCTTCTTCGTTTTGGGAGTCTGACTCGGTGGGAATTTCTCCTCCGTGGCGAGCCGAAAGTGGACGAGGAATCTTGGCGACAGGCTGAACGGAGAGATTGCTGGTTGAGGCGCGGATGACTTGGCTGGGGAGTTCGCGAATCCAGAGTTTCACCGATTGATTCGCGTTGATCCATTCGGAGTCCTCTTGGCTGACGAGGAGGACGGCTTCATATTTTCCGGGCGTGTTGGTGATTGAGCCGAGTTTGGTTTGTGGTTCGAGGTAGCAGCCGGTCCGTCCGGTTTGCAGGGGCTGGCCATCCCACTTAACAAGGCGCATTTCTTGAGGAGTTTCGCTGGGACGTCGCGGCGCGGGTAGCAGAGTTCCGGCGACGGGAGCGACGACTGTCAGGCGTTCGGTTTCGGCTTGCAGACGAGTGACTTGGGTTGCCGCAGCTTCGTAAGCGGCTCGGGCAGCGGGGACTTGTGCTGAGATACTTTCGTCGGAACTGCCCCAAGTTTGTGCGAGCCGCAACTGTGCTTCGGCGGCTGCGAGTTCTTTACGCACGCGGACCAGTTCGGCTTGGAGTTCCAGATTTACCAGCCGCAAAAGGGGTTGGCCTGCGGCGACCTGCTCTCCCGGGCGGGCGAGGATTTCGGTGACGATGCCGGGTTGCTCGACGAAGACATCTCGCGCCCCAGCGGGCTGAAGATAAAACGAACAGCGCACGTCGTGCGGCAGCGGCAGAAACAACAGAAGCGAAATAAAGAAGCAGGCAATGCCTGAGGCGATCACGAGACGTGGGCGGTTCACAGTAGTCCATCTCCCGGGAGTCGAAAGGAAACGATAGGCCTGTCGCAGCGGTGGAACGAGTAAGCTTGACAAGGCAACAACCGCCAGAATTTGTCCGAGGATTTTTAGACCCCAAGGTTCAAGAAGCCGGTACAAGAACCAGAAAATGGCGATGGTTACAAAGACCCGGTAGACCGCAGCGGCAATCGCGTAGCTCCAGAAAATCCACCGCTTTCGGTTGGGTAGAAACGGGTCGGTTCTTCCCTGTAGACCGGCAAGCCACCGGCTTAGCGTGTTTGCGACGAGTGCAGAGGACTTTTGGCGGAGGTTGGGGGTCTCCAGCCAATCGGCGAGGATGTAATAGCCATCGTATTTCATTAACGGATTAGCGTTGAAGAGAAGTGTTCCGGTTGAGCAGACAAACATGACGTTCAAGGCAAGTTGGTTTACCAAGCCGGGTTGGCTGGCCCACCAGACAAATGTGGCGAGCGACGCGAGGAATAGTTCGACGTATATTCCTGCA
>JBJTQD010000337.1:0-4890 GCA_046075445.1 Planctomycetota bacterium | reverse complement strand
CACTTGGTAGGTCTGCTACGGCAAATCGGTATCCAGCCCGACGTTTTAATCTGCCGAACCGAGCGACAACTTCCCGCCTCAGACCGCGAGAAGATCGCGCTTTTCTGCAATGTCCCGGTGCGTGCGGTAATTGAAGAGCGGGACAAGGATTTTTCGATCTATGAAGTACCGCTCAGTCTGGTCGAGAATGGGCTGGACGAGTTGATCGTGAAGCAGTTGGGACTGAATGCCAAGACGCTGGAACTGGATGATTGGCGCGAGCTGCTTCATCGCTTGCGGAACCCAGACACCGAAATCAGCATTGCGGTCGTCGGCAAGTATGCCGAGCACAAGGATGCTTACAAATCGATTTACGAAGCGATTGACCATGCCGGAATGGAGCACCATGCCCAGATTCGAGTGGGTCGAATTCTGAGCGAGGATATCCAGCGTGAGGGTCCCGAGCGTTTGCTCTCGGGTTACGATGGGATTCTCGTTCCGGGTGGCTTTGGTGAACGCGGCGTCGAAGGAAAAGTCGACGCGATTCGCTGGGCTCGACAGCGAAAGATTCCTTTCCTGGGAATTTGTCTCGGGATGCAGTGTGCCGTGATCGAGTTTGCCCGCAATGTCTCGGGACTCGCCGATGCTAACTCCACCGAGTTCGACAAGAACACGCCTTATCCAGTGGTCTGCTTACTGGACGAACAGCAGAACATCACAGAGAAGGGCGGTACGATGAGATTGGGAGCACAGCCTGCGGAACTAGCCGCTGACTCCAAGGCTGCAGAGTGCTACGGAGCTTTGCAAATTCAAGAGCGGCATCGACATCGCTACGAGTTCAACAACCAGTACCGGAAGCAATTTGAAGCTCACGGAATGACCTTCTCGGGAACCAGCAAGCAAGGATCGCTGGTTGAAGTCGTCGAACTCCCTGACCACCCTTGGTTTGTTGCCGTTCAGTACCACCCCGAGTTCAAGTCCAAACCAACTCAGCCTCACCCGCTGTTTTCCGGATTTGTTCAAGCAGCCGTTCGAAGGAATTCTCGGGATTCGATGGTTGAATCAGGTTCCTGACGGCGTTCTTTTATCCGGTTCACCATCTCGATGCATGCCAACCAATTGAGGTAGCAAACACGGCAAGGTTTGATCGGCACGTTTGATTCGGAACCAAGAATCGTAGTTGAGGATGATTGGAAATCCCGGGTTGGGTGTGAAGAACAGACGCAATCGAGTTCCTCTTCAGTCAAAGGTTTACAAAACATGGATCAAGAGTATCCCGAAGCTTCTTTTGAGCTCCTCGTCACGACGTTCTCGATGCAGGCAATGTCGGCAATGGGCATGCTGAGTGGTCCTGCGGGGGCTCAGCAAGCTCCTGATTTGGCAATGGCCAAACATCTCATCGATTTGCTCGGTGTGATCGAGGAAAAGACGCGGGGCAATCTATCCAAAGATGAAGCTGGCATGCTCGAGCAGATGCTGCATCAACTCCGAGTCCTCTTTATCGATCCGGAAATCCGCAAGAATGTTGCGAATGCGGGGGCGGCGCCGCAGGGCTAGTCGACAATTGAGCTGTTAAAAGCAAAAAACGGGTGATTTTCGTGGGCTGAACAAGTAGAATTCGGTCAAAGTTGGGTCACCCCGAATGTATCCCGAAACTAATCGAGCGGCGAAAGCGAGACGTCAATGACTGAACCAGTCGCCGTGGTCAAGGAGAGTCGCAGTAGGTTCGACCTCCAGAGCGGGCTCTACATCAGCATCTTTCTTTTTCTTGCCGGCTCGATTGTTTACTCCGAGTTTCTGAAAGAACGTCTGGGTCAGGTCAGCCGTTTGGCGGGCGCTGACTCGGCGGCTCAATTCGCACTGCCAACTTTTTCTGCCGATGGCAAAGGCTACTCGGAAGACACGCAAGAGTTGCTGAAGATTATGAGTTTTCTCAAGGCTCGAGAGCCCGAGGTTTCTTATTCTCAGCGGATTCTCGACTGGCAAATGCGAGTGGACCTCGCGACGGAGTTGCTTGAACTCCCTCTGACCGAAAATGACTATCGCGAGACGCTCATCTCTCAGGTCTATTCGCTCGTAAACCTTTCCGAGACAAGAAACCTCCGTTCCCGGGGACAATTGATCGAGGCCATCGAGAAACACCGAAACCATCCGATTGAAGATGTTCGCAAGTTGGTTTTGATCGGGGATGTCGGAATTGGCGTGATCGACTACTTGAAAATTGAAAATGCGGCAGCCGATCCGGCACTGGAGCGGACTCGTTTGTTGCTCGAAAAATTCCCGGAGGACGAGGTGGTCTGTGTTTTTCTCGATGGCCAAGCAAACATTTTGGCGGCCCGCCGCCGGTATGACGTTGCGATCAACTTGCTTGAGCAGATGCGAGATTCACTCAAAGAGCAAAAGACTGATCGGCTGAAGTCGATTGCCGCAGAACTGCCAGATAAAATTTTAATGTTCGAAGTGCGGTTCGACGAAGCGATCGAGCGGTTGCGAGACAATGAACCGGGCGCGGACGAGTTCCTGCTCGATTGCCTGGCCAAGTTGGCTTCTCATCCGCAGGCAGGGAAGGCGGCCTTGGAACAGATCCGGGATGGAGCGATTTACTACGAACAACTCGGCAAGTTCCGAAACGCCCGAGACATTTATCAGTTGCTGGAACGGAAGATGTCTCAGAACAAAGACCCGCTCGTCGCGCAAACGGCTCAGCAAACCGCCACGCTCGGCTATGCTCGTCTCGACTCACTAGGCAAACCGCTGCCGCTGCTGGGACAGCTACCCGACGGCAAGCAAATCAACGGGGAGTCACTGCGGGGCCAAATTGTGGTCGTCTATTTCTGGAGTAACCAAAGCGCTCAAGCCGCCTTTCAAACGGCCCAAGAACTCGACAAATTACTAAAGAATTACGGCAACGATCGAGTCTGCCTGCTGGGGATTGGCACTGAGGACTGTTCGGCGGAACAAGCCGAGTCAGTATTCAAGCGGCTTCCAGAGTGGCACCTTCAGTTGGAAGACCACCAGCAAGTGGTTGATCAGTTGGAAAAGGAGTTGGGGATTGCTGAGCCGCCTTATGTCGCGGTGCTTGATAAGCAAGGCAAGCTTTGTGCGATCAATGTTTCACCGCCACAGTTAAAAAAACAGCTTGATTCAATGCTTGGGCGACGCTCGGAAGGTTCGCCCTTTTTCAGAAATTCCGGCCGCCCCTCGGCTGAACCGCGAAATCGCTGAGTTCGAGCGGATACTCTTTTGGTGGTAGCCATGCCAAGCGTGGTGCAAAGCATGGTCCGCTCCGCTTTTTAACGGTCTGGCCGTCAATAGGCAGTTTCGACCAACGGGCTGGATACCAAGATTTAGGTAGACAACCTCCGATTGCTCGCAAACGAGACCGAATGTGAATCCCATTGCCTCCGGCTGGGCGTTAAAGTGACTGAGAACTCTCAGCAAACAAGGAATAGGTTTTAAATAAGCATAAACTAATCGTGATGAATACTTGCAATTGGTCCATTTGACTCCCAAAATGAGGGGAACGAAACGCGATCGGAACTTTTCGACAGTCGTCTCTAAGTGGACAAAAGAATGAGTTTTTCCCCCTCCAACAAGCCTGCGTCGAACCCATTCAATCAGCCTTTCGGTTCTCAAACTTGAAGGAGAAATCTGGCGCAAGAAGCGCGAAAGCAACAGCTCAGGAAAGCTCGTTGGATCTTAATTGTGCTCGGAGTCCTGCAATTCATCATCGGCTTATTCTTCGTGATTGGCGCTCGCTCGCTGGTCAAGGCTCAATTCGAGAAAGAACTTGCCCCCTTGCGAGCCCAGGGGCAAATCGTTGACGAGCAAAAACTACAAGAATTGGAAGACTCTACCACCAAAGCTACACAGCTTTTGAATCTCGGCGGAATCTTGGGTGGCATTAGTTTTATTTTTCTTGGACTGCTGGTTTATCGCTTTCCCGTTGCGTGCACCGTCACCGGCCTCTTGCTCTACATTGGGCTGTTTGCAGGATTCGCATTCATTACATTTATGAGTGATGGCGATGCAAGCGTGTTCGTCAGGGGCTGGCTGATCAGATTGCTAGTCATTATCGCGCTCTTTAAGGCAATTCAGGCTGCACTTGCTTATGAAAAAGAAAAGAAAGCTGCCGAGAGTTCATTCATCAGACCGCCGTTCGCATCCTAAGACAAAGCCCGGTCCAGTCTGAACCTTGCCCTTGCTATGGACATCAGTCACGCATCTGTTGAGTGACGAACTTGCCGACAAGTCAGCCTGAGCGAACCTCGTCACAATGAGCAGCGATCCTCCTGAAGACCGTTCACGAGATTCGGGGCACAATCCACCAAGGGAATGGCTCGAGGGCTTCGCCTCGAACACGCCGCTGGAGGGGGCCCTACAGGATACTCTAGCCCCTATCGAAAACGACGCTGCCGCCTCAACTGCCAACACTGAGGCTGAGGTGGAACAGGCCGTTTGTTGGCGATGTGAAAAATCATTCCCTCGCTCCCTTGCCGCTTGTCAGTGGTGTGCGGCCCCTAATCGCAACCGTCAACTTACGGAAAAAAGCTCGAGTGCTTTCGATGAAGCATCGAGCAGCGAGACGGTCTCTCATGCACGTCAACTGAAGATTTTCTTCGTCACCTTTGGTTTACTCCTGATTAGCAGCGTGATTCACGCGGCAATCATGATCTATGGGGTAAATTCCAAGGAAGCTGATCCCGAGACTCTTGAAATCTACCGGCTCACGCTAATGACTTCGGTGGAGCTCGTCGATACGTTTCTGGTTCTTTACGCTCTGTCACAGTGTGGCAATATCATTTCGAATCAACCAGCGAGGCGCCCCTGGATTGCTTGGCTGCTTTTTCTTCCGCTGCTGGCTGGTTTGCTGGCGACTAACTTCGGTTATCACCACTTGGTGCAACTGTG
>JBJTQD010000336.1:0-5008 GCA_046075445.1 Planctomycetota bacterium | reverse complement strand
AATGAGCCGCGCGTGACCAACAAAGTTTTTTTCGGTACCTCTGGCCGCTCGGCAATTCAAGTTTTAAGACGGCTTGGGTATTTCCTGCTCGTCGTCTTTTGGCTTTTGGGGGGAGCTTGTTCCTTGTCTGGGCAAGAGGCGCCGAATGTTCTGCTGATCATCGCCGACGATCAGGGCTGGGGCGATTATGGTTTTATGGGACATCCGCAGGTGAAAACTCCCAATTTGGATCGACTCGCTGCCGAAAGCTTGACCTTTCGTCGAGCCTACGTCCCAAGTTCGCTGTGTAGTCCCTCGCTCGCTTCGCTGATCACCGGTCGCTATCCGCATGAGCATGGGATTACGTGTAACGATCCGCCCCGTCCCGACAACGTAAAGCCGGCCGATTTTCAATCGAGTGCCGCCTATCAAAGTGGACGTCAAAAGATGGCTGAGCTGATGAACCAGCAGGGAACTCTGCCGCGTTGGTTGTCGACGGCTGGTTACCGTTCATTCCAGACGGGGAAATGGTGGCCCAAGGATTTTCGCACCGGAGGATTCGACGCGGGGATGACTCAAGGGGGGAGGCACGGCGACGAGGGGTTGGAGATTGGACGGAAGACGCTGCAGCCAATTTTCGATTTCATTCAAGTGGCACAGGAAAAGAAACAGCCGTTTTTTGTCTGGTACGCCCCGATGCTGCCGCACTCGCCGCACAACGCACCGGCCGAGTTGCTGGAGGAAAGTCGCAAGACCTGGCGGCCCGGTGATGAAGAGGCGATTGGTCCTTATTTCGCGAACATCCTCTGGCACGACCGGGCGATTGGAGAGTTGCTGGAGGGTTTAAAGCGGCTTCGGTGCGATGAAAACACGATCGTGATCTACGTCACGGACAACGGCTGGATACCCGGCGCGAAAAAGAACAGTTACGGTCCCAAATCGAAACAGTCGCCTTACGACGGAGGCTTGAGAACACCGTTAATGGTCCGGTGGCCCGGCAAAGTCACACCGCGGACGAATGATACTCCGGTCAGTTCGCTCGACATTGCCCCGACAATTCTGGCGGCAGCCAAAGTGCCACTCCCCGCCGATTTACCGGGGCTGAACCTGTTGGATAGCCACGCGGTCGCCAAGCGGCCTGCCGTTTTTGGCGAGTGCCACACTCACGATGGAATTGACCTCAACCACCCCGCCTCCGGGCTGCGCTGGCGGTGGTCGGTCACCGGCGGGCGGTGGAAACTCATCGTCCCGAATCCCAAACTGCAGCCCAATAGCAAATTAGAACTCTATGACTTGCTGGATGACCCCGAGGAAACTCGCAATTTGGCTCAGCAGCAGGCGGACCGGGTCGCCGAACTGACTCAACAACTCGACGTTTGGTGGTCAGGAAAAGATTGAAAGGCTCGGTTTTCCGCAGATTTTTGCCTCTGCGCGATTCTGGTGTACGACGCTGAAACAAAGTGTTGCGTTTCACTGCAGCCCCGGGGAAGGGAGGCTGGAGCTTGTCTCACAGGCCGCAAAGATTTCCGGAACTTCTCGATCGGCTCTTTGGAGGGAGCTAGCTCTTTATTTCATGCGAAAAGGCGAGAGAACCGCAAGAGCTTGCGGCGCGGGCTGGACAGAGGCAGCATCTTTCTTCGCTCGTGGCTTCAGAAATATTTCACACTGGCACGTGGTGTGCATCTAGGGGAAGTCGAGCCCGCGAGGGAGTGCTTGATGGTAACGCAGTTTGGTTGCCTTGCCCCTGACCTAACAGCTGCCAAAACGGTTTTGGCACATCAGGTCCCTCGACCACGGGCTCTGGATTCAATTTTTTTTCTCGGGTCGAAGAAATGATTAGGCAAGGACGGTCTTAAACACAGAGATTTGGTCAGCCAAATCAAATCGCACGAGGGTGAGCTTGGGCTCACCCTTTTTTGTTGACGGATGGTGGCTGGTTTGCTGGTTGGTGCGGCCGAGTAGCCGGCTAGTCATTGCTCCACCGACGCAAGGTCGGGTGGTGGCCGATTTGCTTGTTTGTGCTTCCAAGTAGCCGGCTAGTCATTGCTCCACCGACACAAGGTCGGATGGTGGCATTGTCTTACGTCAAATCTGTTTTGGTTGGCTGTCGCCTCGCGCTGAGCTGATACCTGATAGAATTCGAGTCTTACTGCTGACCTGTAGAATTCAGGTAGGTGAGGTGTCCTGAGGTATAGAGAGCGCTGGATCAAGTGAGCGAGCCTGCATCAGCAAAACAGACCGTGATCATTTCGGTCAACCCGCGTTCAGGCAGCGGGCGGGGCGGCAGCGCGGTGACGCTGGCGGCAGATCGAATGCGATCCGCTGGCTTAGAAGTGCTTCAGTCGACCGAAATTGAAGAAGTGATTCAGGAGGTGAACCGACTCCATCCCGAAGGACGATTACGAGCCGTCGTCGCGGCTGGTGGCGATGGGACGGTTGGCTTGCTCGCGAATCGGTTGCCACCGCAAACTCCGCTCGCGATTTTACCGTTGGGAACAGAGAATTTGCTCGCCAAGTTTCTTGGAATTCAGCCTGGCGGCGTGAGCACTGCGGACCTCGTTCTGGCGAATCAAACGGTTTGGCTGGATGCTGGGCAAGCGAACGGTCGGCTGTTCCTAATCATGGCGAGTATCGGCTTTGATGCGGAGGTGGTTCACCGGATGCATCGGGCTCGAACGGGCAACATCAGCCGCAGTTCCTACTTCTGGCCAATCTGGGAGGCGATCAGTAAGTATCGTTATCCGAGGCTGCGGATCAATGTTGACGGAGTGGCAGTCGAGCCGCCGCCGACATGGGCTTTTGTCTTCAATGTTCCTCGCTACGCCATGAACTTGCAGATTGTTCCTGAAGCGGAAGCGACCGATGGGTTGCTTGACCTGAGAACGTTCCGCAAAGGGAACCTTTTCCACGGGCTGAAGTATCTCGGCAGCGTTGTCCTGCGACTGCACCGAATGCTGCAGGAGGCAGCCTATCGCCAAGGGAGAAAAATCGAGATAGACTCGGACGAGCCGGTTCCGATTCAATTGGATGGCGACCCGGCAGGCAGCACTCCCGTGACAATCGAGGTCATCCCGGGGAGGTTGAGGCTATTGGCTCCGGCCGAGTTTTTTTCGCGTCAGGCGTCTCTGAATTTGCCCAAGAAATAGAAAGGACTAGCGGCGGTGAGCAATCCAACAGGTAGCGGAATGATTCCGTTTAAAGGGTTCGAGTTGGGCGGGCCGCTGGGGGTGATCGCTGGACCGTGCGTGATCGAGAGCCACGAGTTGACTCTCCGCATCGCTCGAGAGATCAAGGGTATTTGCGAAGGGCTCGGTTTGCCTTTCGTTTTCAAAGCCTCCTTCGACAAGGCGAACCGAACCAGCGGAGATTCGTATAGAGGGATAGGCTTGGCCGATGGCTTGGAAATTCTGGGTTCGGTCTCACGGGAATTGAACGTTCCGGTGACGACCGACATTCATGAGTCTTACCAGGCGGCCGAGGCGGCTCAAGTTTGCGGCTTGTTGCAGATTCCAGCTTTCCTCGCTCGACAGACCGATTTGCTGGTAGCGGCGGCTCGAACGGGTCGGGCAGTGAATGTGAAGAAAGGCCAGTTCATGGCCCCATGGGACATGAAGCATGTTGTGGCCAAACTGCGGCAGGCTGGCTGCGATCAACCGCTACTCACCGAACGAGGTACTTTTTTCGGCTACGGGCGGCTCGTTAACGACATGCGAAGTGTCCCCGAAATGAAGAGTTTCGGAGTGCCGGTCGTATTCGATGCCACGCACAGCGTCCAAGAGCCGAGTGCGGCAGGTGGGGTAACTGGGGGGAATCGAGCAATGGTTCCCGTAGTAGCCGCCGCTGCCGTCGCTTCTGGCTGTGACGCGATTTTTCTCGAGACCCATCCAGACCCTGATAAATCCCCGAGCGACGGCCCGAATATGCTGCCCCTTTCCCAACTGGCCGCCCTGTTGGCTAAACTGGTACGGATTCGGGCGGCAGCTCAAAGCTGACGCAATAGCCGCAGATTCGACGTCCTAACCGCGATGTCGCAACCGTGGCCGCGCAACGTGGTGCACGACGCTGGCCGAAGAGGGCCTTTGCTGCTCTCTAAAACAAAAAACCTTTAGACTCGAACATGAACAAACAACTCATTCGCTGGTCTATCCCTCTTTCCACCCTGCTCGTTTTTCTGAGCGTCGTCGGTTGCAAGCCGGCGAAGGATCCGTTTCTTGAATTGGCTGAAGCGAAATCGAAGGTGATGCAGGTCGACGACCTGTCCCGCTCGATGGAACTCGTCATGAGTGAGCAGCGAATCTACGACCAAAAAGAGTTTGAAGAGAAGGTCAGCGTCGGCTTGAACCGTTGGTCGAACAAAATTCTCGGTGATGGTGAACTCACGGCGGCTGGTGGAGATGTTTCAAATTGGAAACTCGACCCTGCCATGCAGGAACTGGTCGACAAGAACAAGAACCTCGACTTGGTTGCCCGCACGACGCGTGCAGGCTTCCTCAGCTCCGATGCGTTTTATCTCCGCAATTGCGCGTGGGAAAATCGGCTTGCCAAGCGAGTTTGTGAAGAGAGTCCAGTAAACTCGCTGGAACTTTACCGCTTGGCCGCTCAACTCGCCGAGGTCGATGCGAACAAGCCGCGCGAGTCAAACGTCAAAATTGTCCAAACGCTTCATCCCGATTTGAGCGATGCGGATGCTAAGAAGTTGACGGATGCACTTTTGCTGTTTGATTGGGTCGTTCGAAATACTCAGCTCAACGATGAAATTTCGATTTCGGCGGACGAAGTGCCGGATCAAAAGTTGAACAACATCTCGACCGACAACTTGGCGGTCAATGGAGTTCGGGGGCTTGGATACCAGCATTTCCGTTGGCAATTGCTCTTTCTCGCCCGAGCGGATTACGTCGAGCGGGCTCGCCTTGTACTCGCACTCTACCGCCAGCGCGGACTTGATGCCGCGATGTTGGAAGTGAAAGGTCGCCCCTGGGCCGTAGGTGCCCTGATCGGCGATCAGGTTTATCTCTTCGACACGAAACTG
>JBJTQD010000335.1:0-22435 GCA_046075445.1 Planctomycetota bacterium | reverse complement strand
CGCACGACATCGGTCAATTGGTCGGGCAGCATATTGTGCTGAACAAACCAAGCTCCGACCTCGCAGTGGGTCGTTCCCCAAACTTCTTTTTCTCGGTCGAGCAGGAAATCGTCTTCGACAAAGTTCAGTTGATCAACTTGTTTGAATTCGGCTGGCATGTACATCGCGACCAGGGCTCGTCCCAGATCATGGATCAGGCCCGAGGTGAACTCCTCGCCCATGAAACGAATGCCGTAGAGATTGTTAAGGTTGGCGGAGATCAGCGCAGTGAGAAACCCATGCTTGTAGAGCTTTTCCCGAATATGCGTTTCCTGAATCGTCATTCGTCGCATCAGGCTGCCGATGCAGGAAGAGAGGATCAGGTTTTTGCAATGGCGGAAACCAAGCCGAATGATCGCTTGATGCAAACTCGTAATTCGCTGGCCACCGGAGAAGACAACCGTGTTTGCCATCCGCAAAATGTCGGTGGTCAATTTAACGTCTTGCTCAACAACCGTCGAAAAGCGAGTCACAGAGCAGTTGGGATCCTTGGCGATATCCAATGCCTGCACGGCGACGTCAGGCAAGACCTTCATTTGGTCGAGATTGCAGCCCATCCGCAACGCGAGTTCGGTTGGGAGTTCGATGTTGCGGACAGTCGTTTCCGGCGAAAAAACCCGTTGAAACACGGCAGAGATCTCCGTAATAAAGTCATCTGGATCTGACCGGCTCAGCCTGAAAAACTTCAGTTGTGCGGGGTGAGACCCGGTATGAGGTGTATAAAACTTAGGTCCGACCTGGCTCTGTGGAGAGGAAATGCGGTCTCGGTCCACGATTTTTGGTAGGGTACAGACTGCTTAATCGTTCTCTTCGGTAAGGACGGACTCCCGGCAGTCGCTGGGGCGTCTCCGAATCTGACTTCGGTCTATCCGATTGCTCTGGTTCCATCTCCTCCGAGTGCTCGACTCCCAATTTGTTAGCGACTAGCTGCCGACACCGCGCATAACCAAGACAGGCGACCGCTTGAGCAAGGCTTCGAACAGGACGGCCAAAAGAGAAAATAAAGGAGTTCGCGAGAGCGATCACCTCAGCCCTGAGGGCCACGTCTCGCTCGATGATTTTGCACAATTTCTTCGGTGACGCATTGGAGCAAGCAAACAATTCTGCTGCCAAAGCCTCAAAGCGGGACTGCTTGGATGAAGCGGCCGGTGGCTGATGCCGATCGGTAAGTCCCGAATCGTTTTGAGCGCGTGGCTCAGCAGTAATTGAATCCATGTCGGTCTTGCTTTAGCGACCTGCGAAAGGAGAATTTTGGTAACCCTAGGCCGAATTCCAGGCTGTCCTCGCTCTCGCTGCAAGAATTCCAAGGTTTTCTGGTTTCCTGTTAGGCCACCTATATGGATCGTGCAGAGGATAGCGGATCGAGACCTAAGTCGCTTCAAGGTAAAACGGCGAATGACTCGGAAGCTCATGCATTTCGCGATTGCATTACAGAGAGCTCACAATCGAAGACTCTCGCGAAGCCAGATGAAAAAGATCGTTTAGCGATTGTCCTCAATGGCTCGGAACCTTCAGGTGATCATTTTCACGAGCAACCAAGCAGTTTGGGACAACCGCTCTACGATCAGACGTACCACTCGATGGCGCGTTTGGTGTAGGGGTCGAGTTGGTCCCGATTGGGGATGAGATAGCGGATGCCGTGGCTATCGACGACCAGAACGCTGTGGGGCCCGAGGCGACGGATATCGTTTTCATCCTTGAGGACAAATTCGGTCTCGCCCCGATCGGTTTCGACTTTCCAGCTACATGGCTCAGAGTTCCCCGAAACCCACGTGACCCGCTGGATGATCGGCACAAACTCTCGTCGGGAGAGTTCCTCGATCAACAACTCGCGATCGGCCGCGGCCAGTTGCTCCAGCGATTCAAGCAGTGCACGCTCGTGTCCCTCCGCATCGAGCAAGGCGATCCAGCGAAGTGGCTCGGAGAGAGGAAATAGTCGCAGCGGCACAGCATCTGCGATAATTTCACCCTCGGCTAAATGCACGAGCAGCGACCCGTCGGCGCGGCGCTCGAGCCGAGCAACCTGTCCATTCGCAGACGTTTGACTCATCGGCTTTTCCTCTTTCAATGCACCAGTTGAGCTTGATGTAGCCGGGTATAGACGCCGCCCTTGCTGAGCAACTCTTCGTGTTTGCCGACTTCTGCAACTTGACCATTCTCCATGACGACGATGCGGTCTGCGTTGCGGAGGGTGCTCAGGCGGTGGGCGATCGCAATCGTTGTGCGGCCCTTGATCAAGTTGTCGAGCGCGGCCTGGATAACGCGCTCGGTCTCGTTGTCGACGGCTGAAGTTGCTTCATCGAGGATCAGAATTCGCGGGTTGGTCAAAATCGCCCGGGCGATCGAAATTCTTTGTCGCTCGCCACCGGAGAGAGACTGGCCACGCTCGCCGACGAGCGAGTCGTAACCGTCCGGCAGGCGGAGAATAAAGTCATGCGCGTGGGCGGCTCGAGCTGCCGCGATAATTTCATTGCGACTGGCCGCGGGCTTACCGTAGGCAATGTTCTCGGCAATCGTACCGTAAAACAGAAATGGCTCTTGGAGGACGATACCAATGTTGCTGCGATATTTTTCGATCGGGAAAGAACGAATATCCTGACCATCAGCCAGCACCGACCCCTCAGTCACGTCATAAAAACGACAGACGAGATTGACTAGCGTGCTCTTGCCGGACCCGCTCGGTCCGACAAGCCCAATCAATTCACCCGGCTCGACATTAAAGTCGACGCCGCGAATCACCTCGCGGTTGCCATACTTGAAGCGGACATCAAGCAACTCCAGCCGTCCTTCCAGTCGCCCCGGCTCAATCGGCCGAGCCGGCTCCATGACGCTGGGCTGGCGGTCAAGGATTTCAAAGATTCGGTAGGTTGCCGCTGCGGCGCGCTGGGTGTTGGCAAGCATTCGGCTGAGCGAATCGAGCCGCACGTAAAAGCGGCTGATGTAAGCGATAAAAGTCGTCAGCACGCCGACCGTAATCTGTCCTTGGAAGACACGCCAGGCGCCGAAAGTCCAAATGATCAGAATCCCGATTTCGGTCAGCAGACTGACAGTGGGGCTGAAGAAAGCCCAGAGCCGGTTGACTCGCAAATTTGACTCGAGCACGTGATCGTTGGCTTCGCGGAAGCGTTCGACTTCGCGGCGTTCTTGAGCAAACGCTTTGACGACGCGGATACCGGGGATGGCGTCGGTCATGACGCTGACCATCTCCCCCCAAGCGTGGCTGGAGCGGGCAAAGCCGTGTCGCAGTTTGACGCGAACTCGTTGAATCAACCAAGCGATCGCCGGAAAGGGAACGAGCGTTACGAGGGCCAGGACCGGATCGATTTTCAGAAGGATGATCGACGTCAGAGTGATCATCAGAATATCAGAAGCAAAATCGAGCAAGTGAATCGAGAGAAAGTTACAGATGCGATCGGTGTCACTGCCGATGCGCGAGATGAGATCGCCGGTTCGTTTGCCTCCGAAAAATTCGAGCGAAAGTCGCTGGAGATGGTTGTAGGTCTCGTTTCGCAGGTCGGCGCTGATCAGCTCGCTGACTTTGGCCATCACATAGGTCTTGGCCCAGCCGAGAGCCCAAGCGAGCAGAGCAGAGAGTGTTAATCCCCCGAGGTACCAGTAGAAATCGCTGAATGGAACTTTTTGACCGTTCTGCCAAGGGATCAGCACCTTGTCGGTCAGCGGCATCGTGATGTAAGGAGGAATCAAGCCTGCGACCGTTGCGGCCAGCGTCAGCAAGAAGCCGAAGATGATCATCCCGCGCCGGCGATGGGCGAATCGCCAGAGTTTGACCAGCGATCGCGTGGCCGGTGGGGCAGGGGCGGGAGCGCAAGCCAAGCAGACGGGTTGGTCGGGCGAGAGAATCGCCCCGCAAGACGGACAAGTAGAGCTGGAGTTATTGCCGTTCTCGTTTTTTCCGCTGGCTTGTGCGCGAATCGCGGCGTTGAACGTAATCGCGAGACGCTCGACGACGGCGGCTTGGGCGGCTGTGTAGTTCCAGGTCTTTACCAGCTGGTTGTCATCCAGAAGCCGAGCAATTCCCAGGCCGGCATGGAGCGAGGTTCGCATCGCGAGCAGGGGACTGAAGGTCCACTTCGTCGGCGTGGTGCGGGCGGCCGGGAAAAAGAGCAGCCGCTGATTAGTGAGGACCAGCAAGGAGCGGGCGAATTTCTGAGCCGCATCGAGGTCCAGTTCGGCTAAGGCAACAAGCGACTCGCCTTGCTGCCAAAGCTCCGCCAGCTCGGCCTGATAGGCCGAGGGGACCGACTCGAGTTGCTTTTCGGCCGACAACGACTGGGTCAAAACTTAATCCGGCAAAAAGAGACCTGTGGGAAACTAGCTCACTGAAAATGATTCGGCAGGGGGGGCCTCAAGGCTTGGATTTGCCCAAAAAATGCCAGCTGGTTAGGCTGCGTCCTTTTGAGAGCTTTTGGACCAATTATGGGGAAAATTAAACGATAAATCGGGCCTATAGAGGAAGGGGGCGGACCACTCCCACGAAGCGTTGTTTGCGGGGTATTCTATGGCAACAAGCGCGGTTCGGGAGGGATGGTTAATATTTCGCGGAACCCGGCTCTAGCTTTTAGGTTAAGTAGTCCGATAATTGTTGCCGATCTGGTCGATCCAGACGGGTCTGCGCGACGTAATTCTTCCATTCCCCTGACCGCCCTTAAGTCACGGCAGCCGCCTAGGTTTGCCGTGAGACCTTTCCTGCAAGGCAAGCTGAACTGATTGTCGGGCTGGTGCGGTAACCGGTTCGGAAGGCGACGGTTTGCATTGCTTTGAGATCGGACATGTCGGGAAAAGAATCCCGTCCGTCGATTGCCGATGATCCTCCAGAGGGAGCCGTTGTTTTTGGCGCAGGGAACGCTGCTTCGATTATTGTGACTTCTGTGCTGTGGTGCGTAGAAACTTTGCTGCGGCTTTCGTCCGCAAAACCAACATATGTCCAGCGACTCGTTTGTAGCGCCTCTGACCTTCCGAAAAGTGCTCGCCCTCCGTGGCCCCAATACTTGGGCAAACTTTCCAGTTCTCGAAGTCTGGGTTGATTTGGCTGGGTTGAAAGATACCTCCTCGGAGATGATCCCCGGCTTCAATGACCGGCTCAAGGGCTGGCTCCCCACTCTGATCGAACATCGCTGTAGCGTTGGCGAGCGCGGGGGCTTTTTTGAGCGACTGCGGCGCGGGACCTACATGGCCCACATTCTCGAACACGTGGTGTTGGAGCTGCAGTCGCTGGCCGGCACCGAAGTCGGTTACGGTCGCGCGCGAGAACTCGATGAAGAGGGTGTCTACCGAGTCGCGATCGAATACCAAGAAGAAAGCCTCGCGCGGGCAGCGTTGGAAGTCGGCCGGCGGTTGGTGCTCGCTGCCGTCGAAGACCAGCCATTCGATGTGGCGGGTGAAGTCGCCAAGCTCCGCGAACTCGCTTACGACGTTTGTCTCGGCCCGAGCACTCGCTCGATTGTCGATGCAGCCCGGAAACGTGGAATCCCCTTCTTCCGGCTGAATTCTGGCAGCTTGGTTCAGCTCGGTTACGGTTCCCGGCAGCGTCGAATTCTGACAGCCGAAACAGATCGGACCCCCGCAATCGCCGAGTCGATTGCCCAGGACAAAGAGCTGACGCGACGCCTGCTGAAAGTGGTTGGCGTCCCTGTTCCGGATGGACGTCCCGTCGAGAACGCCGAGGATGCCTGGGAAGCTGCACTCGACATTGGTCTTCCGGTCGTTGTGAAGCCGCAGTATGGCAACCACGGCCGCGGGGTCACAACCAATCTCTACACGCGTGATGAGGTCGTCCGCGCCTATGAGAATGCACGCCGCGAAGAATCGACAGTAATGGTCGAAAAGTTCTTCGAAGGATTGGATTACCGCTTGTTGGTCGTCGGCAATCGGCTCATCGCAGCCGCTCGTCGCGAACCGGCTCAAGTCACGGGCAATGGCAAATCGACCGTTCGCGAATTGGTCGAAGAGGTCAACCGCGACCCGCAACGCAGCGACGGACACGCGACCATCATGAGCCACATTAAGATGGACGATGTCTCGCTCGCAGTCCTCGAGCAACAAGGCTACAACTGGGATTCCATTCCGACCCCGGGCCAAATTGTTTTGATTCGCCGCAATGCGAACTTGAGCAGCGGCGGTACGGCATGTGATGTCACTGCGCAGGTGCACCCCGATGTGGCTGCTCGCGCCGTCGAGGCGGCTCAGATGGTTGGACTGGACATCGCTGGTGTCGATGTGGTCGCTCGCGATATCAGCATTCCTCTAGAGAATCAAAACGCGGGGATCGTTGAAGTAAACGCCGGCCCGGGGCTGCGAATGCATCTGCAACCGTCCGAAGGCCAAGGCCAACCTGTTGGCGAAGCGATTGTCGACCTACTCTTCAAGCCAGAAGACAGTGGCCGAATTCCTGTCGTCTCGGTCACCGGCGTTAACGGCAAAACAACCACCGTGCGATTGATTGCTCACATTCTCTTTTTGCAAGGTAAGCGGGTTGGCTTTACGAGCACGGACGGGGTTTATATCGCGGGTCGTCGAATCGACAGCGGTGACTGCTCTGGCCCTCAAAGCGGACGACGCATACTCCAGAACCCCAACGTTGATGCGGCGGTTCTTGAAACAGCTCGTGGTGGCATCCTCCGTGAGGGTGTCTGCTACGACCGCAGCGACGTCGGCGTGGTGACGAACATTGGCGAAGGCGACCATCTCGGTATCGCCGGCGTTGAGACACCCGAGCAGTTGGCCCGTGTGAAACGGACCGTGATTGATTCCGTGAGCAAAGAGGGAAGCGGCGTCTTGAATGCCGATGACCCGCTGACTGTCGCGATGGCTGAGCATTGTTCAGGACAAGTCGTGTGGTTCTCGTTCAACCCGGAGAATGAACACGTTGTCGCTCGCCGCAAGGCTGGCGGGAAAGCCGTTTTCGTGCGCGACAATGCGATGATTCTGGCTCATGGGGAGAGTGAATTCACGCTGCTGACTCTCGACCGAATCCCGATCACACACGGCGGCAAGATTCGCTTCCAAGTCGAGAATGCAATGGCCGGAGCCGCGGCGGCTTGGACGATTGGCGTTCCTGCTGAAGTCATTCGCGCTGGGCTCGAATCCTTCCAGCCCTCGATCGATGGCACGCCAGGTCGATTCAATATCTTGCAGTACGGGTCGCTGACCCTCGTGGTCGATTACGGGCACAACCCATCGGCCTTAAAGGGTGTGCTCGATGCCTTGCAAGGTTTCCCGAACAAACGCCGAACGGCCGTCTATTCCGCAGCCGGTGACCGCCGCGATGGTGACATGATTCGCCAAGGCCAGTTGCTCGGGCATCATTTTGACCGAGTGATTCTGTACGAGGGTGATTACGTTCGTGGTCGACAACCGGGTGATATCATCCAGTTGTTCCGGGAAGGCCTTGCGCTCGGTGCTCGCGTACGCCACAAGGCTTGGTTTACCGCCTGGAAAGATAGCGTCGACAATGCAATTCAGAATTCGGAGCCGGGCGAGCTGATTCTGATCCAAGCCGATGTGGTCGACGAGTCAGTCGAATATTTCCGCGAGCTGCTGCTCAAGGAACCGCCACACCCCGCGATTGCCGCGGTTTCCAATCCAACCAGCCCAACGGCATCAGCAAAGCTGACTTGAGCGTAGCGCTTTTTAACTTGTAGGGTGGGTCGCCACCGCGCAATTAATTCACCGTGCAGCAAACGTTCGCCGCGGTGCGCACCCACCTGGCGGTGAGGAGAGGCGTGCCATCAACGCGCTTCAAACCGGGGGCTGGCGCGAAGCCCGGTTGACGGAGAAGAGCGGTGGCTGATTTGGCACCGCTTGATCAACTCGCGCTTCCGCCTCGCCGTTGGCGACGGGCTAAACGAAAGAGGGAAGGCAGAAGAAATTTTACCGACTAGACCGCGGGTAGGCCTAAGACTCGGCGCCAGGCACTGAGCTGTCCCAAGTGCTGATTTTCGTGGACCAGCAACAGGTAGGGAACTGCAAGACCAGCTGTTGGCATGATCTCTTTCCAGCGGGGAAGCTGCACAGGCTGTTGCAGGACCGAATCCGATCCGCTGGCTAAGAGCGAGGCGATCTCTTCATGGCCTTGTTTCCACGCGGCGAGCAGTTCGGCTTTGGAGGCGTAAATCGTAGAGTCAGTCTCCGGTTTGGACTGCATGCCGCAGGGATGGAACTTCGGATCGTCAAACATCTCTCCCTTCAGCAAAGAGACCATCACGGGGAGATAGACATTCAAGTGGCTGAAGATCCATGCCGGATGATTGACCGGTGCTGGTCGCTCTCCGGGAGGCTGCAGCGTCATTTGGGCTTCGGTCAGATCGGCCGTGAGCCGCTGAGCCCAATCGAGGTTCTTCTTAAGTCCGAATAGAAGTCCGTCAGTTGCAATCGACATCGTGGGTCCTTTGTGGAATGGTCTAGTCTGGTTGTCCGGCGGGCTTATCGGCTTTCGATCCGGCTCCGGCGCTGGCATTTTTCACATGGCGATCGAACCACGCAAGCATCTCGGCTTGTGTGTGCAAGACCGATTCCCTAGCTACGTATCCATGGCTTTCAAAGGGGAGCATCACGAGACGAGCTGTGCCGCCATTTCCTTTGATCGCTTGGTAGAGTCGCTGCGACTGGATCGGGAAGGTGCCTGGATTGTTATCTTCCTCGCCGTGTACAAGCAGCAGAGGTTCGTTGATTTTGTCGGCGTACATGAAGGGCGAGAGTTTCAAGTAAATGTCTTTTGCCTCCCAAAGCGGCCGCCGCTCGGCTTGGAATCCAAAAGGCGTGAGTGTCCGGTTGTAGGCGCCGCTGCGAGCCACGCCCGCGCGGAACAGATCGCAGTGAGCCATCAGATTGGCCGTCATGAACGCGCCGTAGCTATGTCCTCCCACGCCGACTCGATTGGGATCGCCTACGCCCATCTCGGCTGCTTTGTCAATCGCTGCTTTGGCGGAACTGACGATCTGATCGACAAACGTGTCGTTCATCGTCTCGGGGTCGCCGATAACCGGCATGGTTGCAGCGTCCATGACTGCATAACCTTGGGTCACGAGCGTAAGGTGTGTGATTCCACCCATTCGAGTGAAGGTCCAAGGACTGCTGGAAATCTGGCCAGCGGTGCTGGGGTCGTTGAATTCCATCGGGTAGGCCCAGACGATCAGCGGGAGTCGCTGGCCGGGCTGATGATCGGCTGGCAGATACAGCGTCGCCGAGAGCTCAACGCCATCAGTTCTCTTGTATTTGACGATTTCCTTCTTGATGCCCCGAATTTGAGGCGTTGGGTCTGCGAAAGCAGTTAGCGGTTGATTGCTGCCAGTTTGCAGATTTCGGAGGAAATAATTGGGCGGCGACGTTGGAGTTTCATGTCGCGTGATCAGTTGGATTTCGTCAGGCGTTGACTCTACGCAGAAAGCGACAGGGGACTCCAGAGCACCACGCTGACAGCGCCAGAGTCTCTCGGTGACAAGTGTTTCCAAGCTTCGTCGGTCGAGGAAGGGGAGCAGCCCTTCGGGGCTAGCTCCTTGGCCGGAGAGATAAATCCATTCGCCTTGTTGCCTAGCGACAGGGAAACCGCTGTCGTTGGGACGCTGGGCAATTCGTCCCGGGTCGTTGTAGCGATCGCGTTGGCTGCGATCGTCCAGAACACGCGGTGGTTGGTCGGGTTGGTCGAGTCGATGCAGGAGCGAGCGGACCCATCGGCGATCGCGATCGTATTCGCTGACCAGCAGCAGATTCGGATCCTCGAAGTAGTTGATGCCCGAAGCGCGATGCTCGACCTTCAGCAATTCTCGCGGCGCCATCCGGCTGGGGATTTGATGGCTCACTAAGCGATCGCGATGCGGGACTTTCTTGCGTGGATCTCCATCATCTAGCGCCTCGAGCCAAAGCAGGGTCTGCGGTTGGCTGGACATCCAGCCGATGCTTCGCGGTCCAGTCCGGACGCCCTCGATCGGGATGTTTTCTTCTAACGGAACATCGACGACAGGATAGACCAAGTCACCAGCGAGATTCCAAACCTCGATTCGCTTGGGAAATGAATCGTAAGTCAACAAGTAAGAGAAGGGGCGATGGACGGTTGTGACCAGCAGGAACTCACCGCTGGGCGAAGGCACGGCGCTGTCGATCAGATCGGGCTGGCCAATCGGACTCAGGTTGCCTTGAAAATCGATCAGTGCCAACTGTGAGCGGCCATAGTGCTCGAGCAGTGCCTCGTCGTGAGGATTCTGAAGCAAATCCTGGTAGGTTCGAACGGGCGATGTATTCCCGGATGATTCCTGCGCATTTGGACCTGTTGGCGCGGCTGGCTTCGCTGGCTCGGGACCGCGGTTCTCGGGAACCAAGTGGCAAAGCAATTGCTGTCCATCGGGCATCCAGTCGTAGCCGCCGAGCACCAGCGACAACCGCGAGGTCAGCTTTTTCGGCTGGTCGGGTTTATCAATGGCAACCAGCCAGAGTTCCGTGCCTTGGTCGGTGACGAGCGTGTATGCGAAGTGTGTGCTTTTGTGCGACCAGCTGAGCCCGCTGATTCGTGCGCCCTCTGCGGTCGGGATTCGGATGGGTTCGCCGCCGGAGCGAGCTTGAAGCAACAGGCCGCGGCTGTAACCCACCTGAAAAGGACCGTTGGCAGCCGGGTCGATTCGCATTCCGGCGAGTTGCAGCTTGCGGCGGCTGACATCGGCGATCGAGGGCATCGCATCGCGCTCACTGAAGATCATCCAGCGGCTGTCTGGGCTGAGCGTCACGCCAGGTTCGGGTCGAGCGTCAATGATGTCGACAATTGCCTGCGGGGGAAGTTGATAGCCGTCTTGGCCGAGAGCAAATGCGGCGAGGGACATTAGTAAACCTGAGGCCAGAAGGATACGAAGCATTGGAGGGATTCCTGCGAATGAGCGGGGAACCAGAACAGCCCAAATTGTAATCGCTAAATTGAGTTCGATGGCGCGGATAGAGGATCGCGCGAAGAAAGCCGCTGAGGCCTCCCCGAGAGAGCTAATCCAGCCGTAAAATGTCGGTCGCTTCATAGCGGCCGGAGATGTAAAGCGGCAAGTCGCTACCGAGAATTTCTCGATGAGTTTGCAGGGCAACTCGCGGGTGATTGTTTTCCTGCGAGAGGTGGCAAAGGCAGGCCCACTGGAGGCGACTGGCGGCAGGCTGGATCAGCTGAGCTGCTTCCAGATTCGAAAGGTGTCCGCCGGGGCCTTTGATTCTCCGTTTGAGGTGGGGAGGGTAGGGGCCGTGTTCCAACATTGCTTCGTCGTAATTGCTTTCGATGATCACCGCATCAAGTGATTCCAACACTTCCCGCAGACCGGAAAATGCGTGGCCCAAATCAGTCAGGATTCCGAGTCGACGCTGGCCGTCTTCGATTACGAATGCTACGCCGTCAACACCGTCATGCGGTGTCGGGATGGTGTGGACGGTTACATGCTCGAATTGAATCGATTCGCCGGCTTTGAAATGCCGGATATCGGGGACTCGCCCCAGTTTGCACCAACGATGAACGGCTTGGAGTGTCGGTTCGGTCAGGTAAACAGGGAAACCGAACTTGCGTTGAAAGATTCCGATGCTCTGAGTGTGGTCGCGATGGTCGTGACTGATTAGCAGCCCGCGCACTGACCGAATGTTTCTCCCTTTTTCCCGTAAACGGTTTTCAGCGACGTTTCCGCTGATCCCTGCGTCGAACAGCAGGCTGACCTCGCCCGACTGTACGAAAAAGCAATTTCCATTGCTTCCGGATTGGAGAGAGATGACTTCCATAATCGGTGGTCGTTGAGGAACTTTGAAAAAGGGCCTGATTTGCGGTTCTAACTTGGACCTTGGTTCTCTGGCCCTGTGAACGGAGATGTTTTTTTGCGAAAATTTCGAGGTCAGCTAAGATGCGACCGTTTTCGACGAACTGTTACCTGAGCGGGATTCTGACGAAAGTGCCCTGAAATGCAACCCGGTGTACCCAACAAGCCAATGCCCCAGCAACCGCAGCCACCTTACGGCGGCGGAAACTCCTCCGGACGGGGTTGTGGTTGTTTTGCGTTCGGATGCGGCGGCGTGCTACTTGGACTGGTCGGCCTGTGCGTGGCTGGATACTACACGCTCTTCTTCAGCAACGTGCCGCTGGCAATGATCAAACAGGCACTCGAGGAGTCAGGAAACGTCAAAATCGACGGCTTGAAGGGAAACTTCAGCTCCGGCTTTGAGATGAAAGCAATCCGGTTTAAAGACCCCCAACAAAAGGCGGACGACAAGACGGAAGGAAAATGGTCAGAGCTGAATGACATTCGCGTCAAGTATCGCAGTGGCGGAATGTTTGCGAGCTCTTTCACCGTCGAAGACATCAGCATCGCCGGGGGAACGATTTATTCCGACTTGAATTTTGATAGTGAGCTGAGCGGCGACCTAATCGTTGACGAACTCCAAGACGAGTTTGGAGATTTCCAAAGCGAGTTTTCCGGTAGCTCTCGCGGCACGATAGAAATCAAGAATATCAGCTTCCGAGGCTTGAAAATCTGCGACCCAAAAACCAATGAAGAATTTCACGTCGACGACATCACGCTCAAAGATGTTTTGATCGAGGATGGGCGATTGGTCGAGTTCGGCGACTTGGTCGTTAAGGCTGACTTGGTCGAACTAGAGACGGTCCGCACTGCAAATATTGCTGACGCCCAGCTGGAGCGGACTGTGAAGGGACGCTTGCAGAGAGGAATCCTTTCCAATGTTTTGACCGACTTGCCTTTCGAAATTGAGTTCGGTGTGAGGGCTGATGGAAAAATCGCTGCTCGAAGCCGCTGGTTCGATGGAAAGGTTCTTTCGGTTTCCGGGTTCGCTGAAGAGCCGAATCGGTATCAGTTAACAGGTTTCTCGCCGGCGGAACATATCCGCATTCGCGGGGCAGGTGTCGTGCCGACCGACATTAATCTCGACGTCATTTATGACGCCAAAAAGCGACTGCGGATCGCCGGTGTGGAATCGAGCGGGCATCTCATGCTGGGTGTTTCTCGTCTAGAGAATTTCCGTCTTCCTGAGACGAGCGAAGAATCGAATGCTCGCCAATTTATCCTCGCGACGACTGAAGTTGATGGCAAGCAAGTGGAAGCAGAACTTTACCTCTTGAGTCAATTTCCACTGGTTGGGGTCAAGCTTCGCAAACCAGACGATTGGGCACTGGAGGAAACCTGGGCCAAGACTGTCTTTGGCAAGCCTTACGGTGATTTGACGAATGAACAAAAGGATGAACTGCAAGCGAGCTTCACTCAGGCTGAACGCGAGTTTAAAAATCGCCGGCGCCGAGACGAGGGGGAAATGGAACGCGGGCGGGGGAAATCAATCGTAACTCCCGGCGAGGAATCGGGTCCCGCGGAAAAGCCATCCGATGACGCTCCGGAATCGGACGACGGCGGCTCAAAAGAACCGTCCCAGGAAACAGAAGGTGACGGTCGCCCCGAAGTTGAGCCGGTGGGGCAGTTGAATTAAATACGCGTTGCCTCTAACTCTTTTTTCTTCGGTCTTTCGCTTAGCCCGTAGCCGGAGCCCAAAGCCGCGAGGCTTTGGCGCAGGCGAGGCGCAGCTCAAGTGCGTTTAGGGTGGGACAAGCGGGGCGGGGAAGCGCAGTTAATCACCAAGCCATATACCGGGACTGCAGCAAGTTAAAACCGGAAAACAAGCTCACTCAGCCCCGCGCCGGCCCACCTCCGGCGTTCGATTCGAACAACGCAAAAAATGGATGAGCTTTCTTACTCGCTGGTGGGCCGGCGCTCGCGGGGGTTTCGTGCGCTGCATCGCTCGTGTTTGAGTCAGAGCTTAATGTTGCGCCCACGCGAACTTGTCCCACCCTACGAGGATGGGAAATTAGAACAGCGGGGCGCGACCTAATTGGCGACGCACTACTGCCCATTGTCCAGCATGCATCAGCCAGTGAGAGCCCTGCATAGAGAAGACAGCCCCCACGGTGGGAGCGTAGCTGCGCATCTGTTCGGGCGCTGGGGCATCAAAGGCTTCGTTCGGAAGTGAAGCGAGTTTGTTCAGCGTGGCTGTGCGCTGGGCTCGATAGACTCCCATCAGCTCTTCTTTGTTGTGAAAGTCGCTGGGATTATCCGAGCCAGCGGTCTGCTTGCCATATTTCTCAGTAAAGCCTTGCGGCAGTGCGGGCATCGTCCCCGGGAAGCAGCTTTCGATCATTTGGTGTTCACTGCTGATCAGATGGCCGATCTGCCAGTTGAGATGATTGCAGCCAGAAGCTGGGCGTTGCATCAAATCGGCGTCGGAAAGATCTCCCAAATAAGCGAGAGAGACAAACTCACCGGTGTCCAAGCTGATCTTGATTCCTTCTGCTGCTTGCATGTGATTTCCTTTTTTTCGGCTAGGCTGGTGTGTGATAAGCGAGACCAGTCAGTGGCCTCGCCAGCGTGAAATTCTACCATCCGAACCAGCAGCCCAACCAGCCTTCCGGTCTGGGCTGAAATCAAGTGCATGAAACCCCTCGTCTGCGGCACGCTGCCAAGTCTCGCCTTGGTCGCTTGAGGTGTCGGTTCCATTTGGGCCGACAGTGATCAAGATTGCGTTCCCTGACGAATCTAATCCTTCAGCGACACAAGAGCGGTAACCGCTCGGTGGTGATCCGCTCACGCTCTTCCAACTGGTCCCGCCACTTGGCGTCAGAGCAGCCGTTTGATTCGTCTCGTCTGCTTGTTTGTAATTTCCGCCAACGGCTGTCCAGTTATCAGGGCCGCTTCTGCAGATCGAGAATATTCCGCCCGCTTCGCTTCTTCTCATCGGCACAGTTTGCACTGTCCAGCTGACTCCATCGTCTTTGGTTGAGACGATTCGGCTGCGCTCAAATTCATCACCCGGCTTAGCCCCGCCGAGGGCTATCGCGAAACTAGTTGGAGATATCGCGACGATGTTCGTGCCGCTGGCCGCGAATCCAGCTTCACCCGTTTCGATCGCGGGAAGTCGATCGCGGGTCAGTTCTGTCCAGGTTCGACCTCCGTCGATCGTTTTGAGAATCAGAAGTTGGCCGTCAATGGGGTCGCCCATCAGCCATCCCGTGTTGGTGTCAGCGAAAGCGAAGCCGTCGAAGAAAGCACTGCGGTTGGGATGCTCAAACACGAGCGACCACGTCTGGCCTCCATCTTCCGTGCGGTAGATTCGATCCTCTTCTCCGCTGCTCATAATCACGGCGGTCAATTCGTCCCAAGCCTCGATATCGCGGAAGTCGAGCGATTCGCAATTGGCTGGTCCGACGCTTTCCCAAGTTTTTCCTGCGTCGGTCGTGCGGAGGACCGTCCCCTTCGTGCCACTGACCCAAGAGCACTGTGCGGATATGGCACAGACCCCGCGAAAACTAAGGTTTTTGCCGCTGTTTAGGGCCTCCCATACCGCTTTTTCGGTTTGTCCAAAGACTGGTAGAACGCCAGAAAGAAGGCTCATCAGGGCCAAAGTAATCCGAAATTTTGGGCTCATTTTTTGCACGAAATGGGGAGAGAAATCGCTCGTATACCTTAGTCCATCCACTGCGGACCGAGTGTCACACGCTTGGCAGTCGTGGGCTCGGGCAACTCAGTCATCAGTAAGTCGAGTTTCCTGCTTATTCTACCCCATCCCGCCTGTTGAGATTGTGCCATGAATCATTTTCCAGCCCCGAAGTCACTCTCCTCGACCCTGACTGTAAAGGGTTCCGCCAAGATGATGCTCGATTACACGGGTGTCGTAACCGAGGAGCCAAAGCTTGAAGGCTTTGAACCGCTGTCGGACCTAGCTGACTCTCTGGAGCAGACCATGCAGCAGGCTCGGCCGGCATGGGACAAAGCTCGTCGCATACTGGTGTTTGCCGGTGTCGTGATTAAGCGATTCAATTGGCCTGCTCGCAATCAAGAATTGATCCTGACTGCTTTTGAAGAGATGGGCTGGCCAGAACGGATCGACGACCCCCTCCCAATTACCGAGGGCATTTCCCAGAAAGACCGTTTGCACGACACGATCAAATGTCTCAATCGCAAGCGGCTGGTGAAATCCATCCGCTTTGCCGGAGACGGCTCAGGGCAGGGGATTTGCTGGCGCCGCTCAGAGGAAGCTGAACGAAGCGCTGACTAAGGTTTCTATCTCACTTGGCGGACGACATTTTGATTCAAAATAACGGGAGTATTTGCTCCCGTTTTTTGCTTGGTTGGCATTTTTGAAAGCGCATCTTTTCGAGAATCCGCCCGCTGCCCGCAAAAAAGAGGGAGGTGCACCGCGTAAGGCACCTCCCTCAAGAGAGGCCACTAGGAAAGGCAAGTGGCCTTGGGGGGATTCGTTCCTTCCAGATCGCTGAGTAGCAGGGCTGTACTTTTGACCCTGATTCCCGGTTTCTGGAATAGTTGGCTTATTCGTAAGCCTTGCGATTGATCGCCTTGTCCAGCATCGTGCCGGTGTACATTTCCCAGGGATTCACTTCGCAGCGACTGTCTTTGTAACCATAGACGGTTACGTCGCCGCCGACCGGAATCGAAAAGCCTGGGTTGATGTATCCGTCGCCGTTGGCGTCATACAGTTTGCGAACACTACCGTCAGCAAAGCAGACATTGACGTAACCGCTGTGCCACGCTCGCCAGTCGCGAGTGTCTTGGAGTACGAGCGGGATGCTCGAAGAACCCGTATAAGCAGCCGGATCGGATGGAACGATTTCGCCTTCGATGGGCAATTTACCAGGGACCAACCAAGCAAGCGGAGTACCGGTTGGGACGATAGCCAGCTTGTTGGCAGCCGTATCAACAAAGCTTGGTCCATCATTAAAGGTCTCCGCCAACGAAACGCCTTGTGTCAGCCGGAAAGACCCGGGAGGAGAGAGTGTAGCGAGCAGTTTGGCTTCGGCATCGTCACCCTTGTCAGCGCAACCGAGCATTGGAATCGCGGCCGAGGGTACTGCTGCTGCATCGAGCGTTGAGATTTTCAAAGGGCCAGCAGTGTTCGGGAAGTTCTTCAGGTTTCCAACAGTGACTGATGAACCAGCATTTGCGCCCGTTCCGGCAACCATTCCAGGTGCCGATCGAACCATGTGCCAGCTTGAGGCGTAGTTCGTGTTGTAACCCTTGACCACCAAGTTGGCGCGAACCCACTCGGTACGGTCTGGGGACACTGCGGCGCCCCAGGTTTGCGAGATGTATTGGCTGCTGCCGACTCGTCGATCGAGTGGCGTTGTCGTACCGTTGCTCGTGTCTTTGCCAAGGAGGTCATTGAGTTTTTCGCTGCCAGCCAAATTACTGCTCGGGCAGAGCAGGTTGCCCGGGATAGTCCCTTGAGAAACACAGTCGGATACCCAAGAAAACATCTCAACCGATCCGTCTCGGCGTGGGTCATAGGCCCCTGAGCAGATATTTCCATTCGGGTTATTGTTCGAGAAAGTTGCCATCGCCAAGGCAAATTGGCGGAGATTGTTCGAGCATTGGGTCGAACGAGCAGCATTTCGAACCGCAGTGAACGCGGGGAACAGCAGGGAGACGAGAATGCCAATGATGGCAATCACGACCAGCAGTTCGAGAAGAGTAAAACCTTTTCGCTTCATGAAAATCTGTCCTTAACAATGAGTACTCTGGCTGCGAGAGTCGGCACAGCTTTCGAGTCGGTGCCTCGGATGCTCATCGCATGAGGTCGATGTTAGGGATGATTTGTGAAAATCTGCGGTGTGGTTCCTGAAGCTTTGAAAAAGGTTTGAACAAGAACTTGTTAATGCTTCACGAAAAATTTATTGGTCTTCATCTTTCTTTGGCAACGTCCCAAGTAGTTGTCCGATTTGTTTCGCCAACATTTCGCTTTGTTCGCGATTGAACATCGGGCTGCGGCCTGCCGACCACGTTGCGAACCTTGTTTCCAGTTCGGACTCAATAGCTCTGGAGAGATCCACTAACTGCACGTTGCCAGCCTGTGTAAGCTCCTCTGCTGCCGCTGCATTCAATTCCTTGATTTTGGCTTGAGCTTCGCTGTGAGACATTTTCTTGCCTGTGCTGACTGCGTTTGCTTCCCATCCATTTGGCAGTGGCGTTGTGGAAAGCCAGATCAGCTTGGCATTGGTTGCTCGTAATTGCGGGAGAATCGACTTGAGAGCAGTACGATATGCCGCGGTTTCCGTGTTTAAGTCACCTAAGCCTAGATTAAAGATGACCACATCCCACTGATAACCTGACTGGCGATATGGCCCTAGCCACATCGGTAACCGCTCCCAAGTCACTGTCCCTCGGCAGTTCTCGGGTGGATGGTGAATCAGATATTTCCCGGCAAATTCCTTCCGAAGGTTATGAAGATAGCTTAGCGAGACTTCGTCTCCCAAAATCAACATCCGCGGCAAGTTGGTCTCAACCGGCGACCCAAACAGCTTGATCCTTCGATAGACAATGTTTTGGGCGACCCACTTTCCCTCAATCCAATCGGCTTGAATTTCGACTTCGCTCTCCATTGGGCGAAGGTCGGCAATCGTTCTCGCGCCTAGCCTCCCGTCTCGGTTTCCAAGTTCGGCGATTATCTCTTCTCTTTCGGTCTGCAGGGTCAACTGGCCGCGTTCATCGACTTGCGTCACTTTTGCAGTGAGAAGCAATTCGTTTTCCGGGTCAGATGGCAGTTGGTCTAATGGGAGCAGGCGGTAACGGATCAGTTTTTTCGGGTTCTCGCTCATGACTCGGCGCCGTTCGTTGATATGAGCAAAATCAACGACGATACCCATTTGTTCCGGAAGAGTATCTTGGATCTCGATCGGAATGGCTGAGCCTGGCTCTTGGCTTCCCAGCAATTCCTGAAGTACCACGTTGCTGGCAAGATCAATTCGCGGCTTGTCCAGTCTCTGGTCGATGGGTGTTTTATCTGGAACGGATACTTCTACATCCTCTTCGCCGCTGGCGATTCGCAGTGAGTACTTCCGCTGCTCGATGACTGTCCCGAGGATTTTCCTTTTCTTTGGTTCGGGTTCTGCGGGTGAAGCCGCCCCCGATTGCTGTGCCTTAGCAGCCAACAGCGGACAAAATACTAAAATGCAAACGAGCCAAGCAGCCTGCCTTCGCTGAGGGCAAAAACTACGAGCTCGAGTGAAAATATTCCGCATGTACGCGTTCAGCATTCGGTGTCTCCGAAAATTTGGGCTGCTTGCTGAATTCGGTTGTTCTACGGCGTTCGCTTAGACGTCTAGGTTTCGAACTTCCAGCGCGTGTTTTTCAATGAACTCACGACGCGGTTCGACCTTGTCACCCATTAGCACCCGGAACAATTCGTCAGCTTCGGCGGCGTTGGTCATCGTCACCTTAATCAAGGTCCGATTGGCCGGATCAAGGGTCGTTTCCCGAAGTTCTTCGGCGTTCATTTCACCCAGCCCTTTAAAGCGAGTGACTGACATGCCTTTCTCGCCGGCCGCCCGGATGCCGTTCAGCAAACCGCGAAGGTCGTCAATTCCTGAGAGGTTCTCGCCCCGGCGAATCGTGTACCGAGAGTCGTCCAACCCAGTTCGCTGCTGTGGCCAAAGGGCGTCGATCGAAAAACCAAGCTCTTCAATGTCTTTGAGACCAGTGTTGATTGTGCGGACTTCATTGAACTCATTAATCAACAGTCGGTTTTCGCTGACCTCGCCTCCGCCCGAACTACTCGCGGAAGTACCGTTGGTTTGTTCAACCGACATCTCTTTACCGCTGCGAGCTTCTTCTGACTTGACGAAGTCGTCCAGTTCCTTTCGGGTAACAAACCAGCGTTCTTGCCGTCCATGGAAGACGTGGAAAACAGGAAGCCGTCCTGTCTCGACTTGAACCCGCTGGGCATGTGTTCGCAAGTTGATCCCTCGCCGTTCCAGCGCCGTGATCGCATCTTCCATGCTGGCGAGTGTCGTGCAGAGGCGGCGGACGATTTCGCCCTCAAGCGTTCGTCCATCATCCGTAATCAGGGCGACATCTTCCATACCTCGCTGGAGAAGTTGCCGCTTCATTTCCTCTTCAGTCTGGACATAGTAGGTTTCTCTCTTCGACTTCACCCGGAACAGCGGTGGCTGAGCCACATACACATGGCCGTTTTCGATCAACTGGGTCATTTGGCGATAGAAGAAACACAACAGCAGCGTGCGAATGTGGGAACCATCGACGTCGGCGTCGGTCATGATGATAACCTTGCCGTAGCGCCGTTTGCTTAGATCCTGATCGCTGCCAACTCCGATGCGGATGGCCCCGATAATGCTTTGCACTTCCTCGTTTGCCAGAACCTTGTCTTCGCGGGCTTTGTAAGCGTTGATGATCTTACCGCGAAGGGGAAGAATGGCCTGAAATTCCTTGAGTCGTCCGCCTTCGGCACTGCCACCGGCTGAATCACCTTCGACCAGGTAGAGTTCGCACTTGTCGACATCGTTGCTCAAACAGTCCCGGAGCTTTCCAGGCAAGCCGGCTCCACCGAGCACAGACTTGCGACGAACCTGCTCCCGGGCTTTGCGAGCCGCTTCGCGTGCTTCGGCAGCTTGGATACCTTTGCGAATAATCGTCTTTGATGGACCAGGATTCTCTTCGAGGTAGGTCTTGAGGTACTCGCCGAAGGCTGAGTTCACAATCCCTTCGACTTTGTTGTTACCGAGCTTGGTCTTGGTTTGGCCCTCGAACTGCGGTTCCGGCACGCGCATCGAGATAACGGCCGTCAAACCTTCACGAAAATCCTCGCCAGTGACATTCAAGTCCTTGGGGAACAGGTTGTTCTTCTTGGCGTAGTTATTTAACGAGCGAGTGAGTGCCGTACGGAAGCCGGACACGTGGGTGCCGCCCTCGTGTGTGTTGATGTTGTTGAAGTAGGAATGTACCGTTTCCGTCAACTCCGTCGTGTATTGCACGGCGACTTCATAGCCAACGCCGTCTTGTTCGCCGCGGATAAAAATCACTTCCGGGTGCAATGCATCCGTCGAGCGGTTCAAGTACTCAACGAACTCGATAATGCCTCGTTCGTAATAGAACTCGGCTGCTTCGCCCGACCGTTCGTCGCGGACCTTGATGCGCACGCCGCTGTTGAGGAAAGCCAAATCCTGCAGCCGCTTGTGAATTGTGTTGTAGTCGAACTTTGTGACCGGGAAGATTTGAGCGTCGGGCTTAAAAGTCGTTTTGGTCCCGTGATTATCCGTTTTGCCTACGCGATTCACTGGTCCTGTGGGAACGCCCCGTTCATACTCTTGCTGAAAGACGTGTCCATCACGATAGACTTCGACAGCGCACCATTCAGAAAGGAAGTTCACGACGGTTACGCCCACACCGTGCAAGCCGCCGGAGATTTTGTACGCGCCTTTGTCGAACTTTCCGCCGAACTTCAAAACGGTCATTACACCTTCGAGCGTGGAAATCTCTCGATCCATCTGCTCTGAGAGTTGTTTGTGCCGATCGACTGGAATTCCGCGCCCATCGTCCTGAACGGTCACCGAACCGTCGTTGTTGATAGATACGCTGACAAATTTTGCGTGACCTGCCAAACATTCGTCAATCGAATTGTCGACGACTTCCCACACGAGATGGTGAAGGCCGCGAACAGTCGTGTCCGCGATGTACATGCCTGGACGCTCCCGGACGTGCTCCAGGTCCGACAGGTGTTGCAAATCGGCTGACGTGTAATCCGTCTTTGTTGGCTTCGGGGTCTCGTCGCTCATAGTTGGGTATTTACCTGGTGTCTTAGATCCAATTGCCGTTAGCCCTTGAACCGAGTTAATTAGTTTTTGTTTGCTGGGCGAGTAAGTTCTAAGTCTCTTCGATGCTATCGACACTACCTACTTTAAAAGCCAATCCTTGCAGTTTGGCTTCCGGGATCTTCTCCTGCAGTGAACGCAAGAGTTTCGCTTGGTCAAAAGTGAGTTGCTGGTTTACGAGGCTGTTGGCGACTTTAATTTCCAACTTCCTGTTTCTTACGCTCATTACTCTGGTGAACTTAAGCAGGTCGGGGTTGCAAGTTGCGGCCCAAGCTCTTAGCAACTCTTCTCGGGCTTGAATTTGGGTAACCCCTCGTCGAGCGATGACTCGATTGACGAGTCGATCGATCGCTTGCGGTTTACGTACATACACCTGTCGGTGTTTGACTAAATCCGCAGTGTATTCGAATTCCTCTTCGGCTTCGTCCTTCATCGCTCTCCTTTAGCGGTCTCTCAGGCTTAGCTTGCTTGACTTTCGTGTCCTTACTTCCTATCGCGAGAGAGCGGCATGATGACGTAGCCATAGTGGTCCACTGTCGTACATAAGGCAGCTTGATCGGCACCGGCCACATCGATCGTGAAGTTTTGGTCGGGAGCCAAAACTTTCAAAAAATCCGTTCATCATTATCGAGGACGCCTTCTTTTCACAGTCATTCGACAAGTACCACCGACTCGATCGTAAGAAGGAGAAGAAGGCATGTAACATGGGATGGCCGTTCAAAATATTACAACCGATACAAGATCGTGTCATTC
>JBJTQD010000334.1:0-1077 GCA_046075445.1 Planctomycetota bacterium | reverse complement strand
ATCAAAGAGGCCTGACCCCTTTGATTCGGTGACCCCTTTGATTCGGCCAGTGATTCCCCGCCCCACTTGTCCCACCCTACGGAGGAGCGAAGAGGCCTGTCCCCTTTGATTCGTCTCGGTCTTAATTGTCTTGAGGCTTTTTTGCGGAATCAGTTGCCGTGGGATTTTTGACTTCGGTCTTCTCTTTTTTGAGCCCGCGGAATTTGCCCAGCGTGACGACTGGGAAACTCATGTACTTGCGTTTGGCTTGGTCGATTCGCTGTTGGTCGAGTGTAGAGAGTTGCCAGATGGTGGTGTGCTCGGACCGCATTTGCAAGTCGCGCTGCAATAGGCCTTCGCTCGCCAGCTTCATCTCGATTTGCGTCGGCATCAGGTTGTACTTGCGAATTGTTTGATTCAGCACGAGCCGCGGGAATGGCGGCAACCGCTCGGGGTCGGATGAGGCTAAGCGGGTCAACTGGTCGACGGCGTCGTAGTAGATTGGCAAGGCGGTGAGGTCTTTCGCTTTTTCGCAGGTCGCTTTGTAGCTGACTTGGGGGTGTTCGAGTGAGACGGTGCCGCTGGCGATATCGGTTTGCTCAGTGAATTGTGGGGCGACGAGGAATTCGAGGTCCGGGTTCTGGCTTAATTGGGCGCGTTGTTCTTCCACCATTTTCAGAATTTCAAATTGCTCGAGCGTCAGTCTGACTTGGCGCTGGCAATCGAGTAGGTTGATTGTCTTGCGGTTGTAGTCGTAGATGGCGACGGCAAGTTCCGAGTCAGGTTGCATCGGGTCGAGTGAGAAGTCGTAAACGAAGCCGTTGTCGATCAGCGTGAGCGTTGTCGCGATGGGCTCTTTGCGACCTTCGCGATAGACGTTTGATTCGATCCGAAGTTGCTGGGCCGAGAGTTGATTGACAGCGGATGCCAAGAGGCAGAGGACGAGAGCGAACGCGGCCGAGGTGAGTGGTCGATTTGGGGAAGAGCGATTTGGAGACATGAGGGTTTCCGAATGAGGTCGCGCGAACGGCAGGGCGATGTGGCGGGAGAGTAGGAAAACGCGTTCGAATCGTCCAGAGCAGCTAGGCTTGGTCGCCG
>JBJTQD010000333.1:0-1119 GCA_046075445.1 Planctomycetota bacterium | reverse complement strand
GGCCTTTCAGCCTCCAGCCCGGGGTAGGGCGGCCGACGCCCGCGCGAGCGGGTCGGCCGCGCCACCCAAGGTAAAGGAATTTAGACCATCAACAAAGGTCGAACCGAACGTTGCCCATTTGGGGCACGGGCGGTTCGACGCAGAAGCGCGAGAGCGTATCGAGGTACGAGCGAAGCAGAGGCCGGGATAATTGAACTTAGTCACCTCGCCTGCGCCAAAGCCGGAAGGCTTTGGGCTCCAGCTACCGGCTAAACGAAAAGGAGAAAACGAAAGACAAAAACAATGGCGCAGCGGGACAAATGAAGAGCGTTAGGGAGTGCCGCAAAACGAAGAGCCGGGTTCAAATCGATATGAATTTCGCTTGAAATCTTGCTCCCTGGCCATCGGTCGCTTTGATTTCGGCGTATATTTGGCGGTGCTGAGATCGATGGCAAGGGAAGCTGTCGGTCCGCCTGAGAAACCGCTGCAATCACTTGGCTGATTCCATGACGCGTCCGCTGAAACGATTTCTTCTTGTCTATCTCGCCGTGCAGCTGGCGATCATCATCCTCTTTCTGGCGGTGCTCTCGCCTTGGCTGAAGAACCAATTGGTCGGGCAAGCCGAAACTCGGCTGGTTAATCTGGCGGAAACGTTTGCTGAGCATTTGCGTCAGGGCGATCAAAAACTGGATTCACCCGCAGCGCTGAGCAGTTTGAGACCGATGGCTGAGCGCGTTGGGCTGGAGCTAGTGTTGTTCGACAAGGACTCCAATCCGCTGGGGAGTTGGCCGGAGGGAGCTACGCTGCGGGATGGGCCGCGTCCCGAGTTGCGGATGGCGGCGCGCGAGGAACATGGCTTCGATCGCCGCGAGCGAGAGCCGGGGACCGGGATGGTGCTGAACGTCGCGGTTGCATACCCGGGCCGGGAGGCACAACCACTTCAGGGCTTTATTCGGCTTGCACTTCCAGAGCGGGACTCGATTCAGATCGACGGGCAACTCCGCAACTGGCTTTGGCTGTTTGGATTATCGCTAGCCGGACTGGCGGCGACTGTGATGTGGTCTTATGCGCGAAGGGAGATGGAGCCGCTGCAGGAGTTTTCCGAAGCGGCCCGGCGAATTGCGGCTGGGCAGTACGATG
>JBJTQD010000332.1:0-1400 GCA_046075445.1 Planctomycetota bacterium | reverse complement strand
TGTCACGCCGGAGGTTGCGGGTTCGAGCCCCGTCGACCTCGCTGAACAAACCCTGCGAACTCGCAAGATTCGCAGGGTTTTTTTGTGCGCGGAGGGAAGGAAGAGGAAACAGCCGAAAGGAACCGCTAAACGACACTAATGGAACAATAAATAAAACAGGTTGGTCATTGCGGCCTTGGTTTTGGTTTATCTTTAGGAAGTGTCGCCCGCGATGTTAGTGCGATTTAGGTATCGGATTGGTCCGCTGGCAGGCGAATCACTTCTTAGTTTCTCAGGCCAATCATGCAACTGAAACTCTACATCCAACTGCCACGTCCGCAGGCTGAGCGGTTGGTTGAGAAGGGGTTTGAGGAGGGGGCCAAGACCTATCGGCTCAGCCCGGCAGAGTATGTGGCTTGTAGCGCGTTCAGTCGGAAGGCGCTGGTGGAATTGCGGCTGGAACTTTCTGCAGATGAGGCGCGGAAGTTTCGGCGCGAAATGGAAATGCCGGGCTGGGATGAGGAAGCAGCCGATGACCCGGAATGGGGCGAGAGCGCCGCTGAGCCGATCTACTGGTACGAGTTTCCGGCCGATGTTTTAAACAGAATCTGCCGAAAGCGTTCGCTGATTGAAGGCCGCGGTAACGAACACCGTGCCGACTGCGGTGGCTAAAGACCATCCCGAGAGCGAACTCGCTTAGAAATCGGTAATCAGCTCGCGGCCGCGAGGCGTCGCCAGGCCCTGCCAGATCGTTAGGTCGATCGACTCGGCAACGAATCGCATCGAGCCATCGGCCAACCCAACGTTGACGCCGCCCGGATGGCGACTGCGAGCCGCTCGCCAGCCGTATCCCGTTAAACGCTTCTCGGGTGGCCCCGACATCCGAACCCCCAGCAAGTCAGGCGTGCGGCTGTTCGGGCCATAGTAATGATTGTAAAGCGTGCAGCGATACTCTCCGTTAATCCACATGAACCCCCGGCGATTGGTCACATTCCACTGATTCACATTCGCCGCGATCGCGGGAGTTAGCGGCGCCTGATAGACGAATCCATACACGGTGTCCGGGTCCTGCTCCACAAACTGCCGATTCCCAGTGCTCTCGTCGCCCGTGCCGAGCGTGCTCTCCGAATAAGCAACCGTATTGGACGTGCCGTCGATGAAGTCAGCAGACCGTGTGGCGGAGTTCACGTAGAACGTGCCATCGACTCCTTCATCCTTGAATGGCGTCCCCCCTCCAGCACCCGTACCGGCGCAGCCCGCGTAATTGGTCGGGCCAAGGTTGGTGACCCCATATCCAGACGAAACGGCCCTGCCCTGGTCACTGGGACAAAGAAAGGTGTCGACCAGCAATCCAGCTGCCAGTTGATTCTCAGGCGAGATCGCAAACCCGCCGGGGGTGAACAAGGGAACCGAAAGATTCA
>JBJTQD010000331.1:0-1570 GCA_046075445.1 Planctomycetota bacterium | reverse complement strand
CCCCGACCACCGAAGAACTGACGCTCGGTGCCAAACTCGCTTGGCGCAATAGCAATCGCTGCATTGGGCGACTGTTCTGGAAGTCGCTCAAAGTCGTCGACGCCCGGGACAAGAACACCGAAGAGGAAATCTTCGCCGCGCTGCAGCACCAACTCGATTACGCGTTCAACGCCGGCGAAGTTCGGTCGGTCATCACGGTGTTCCGACCAAAGGCAATCGGCGAGTCGCTCGGCCCGCGAATTCTCAACCACCAACTGGTTCGGTTTGCCGGCTACGCCGCACAAAATGGAAGCCCACCAGCCGGCGACCCTGCGGAAATCGATTTCACGCAGTATTGCCGCGAACTTGGCTGGAGCGGCAACGGCAGCAATTTCGACGTCCTGCCGCTGGTGATTCGCTGGCCCGGTCGAATGGACGCTTGGCTGCAACCGAATATCGATCCGAGATTTTTGGTCGCGATTGAGCATCCGGATTTCGAATGGTTCAAAGAGCTAGGTCTGCAGTGGTATGCCGTACCCGTCATCTCGGACATGCTGCTGGAAATCGGCGGTCTCGAGTTTACTGCCGCTCCGTTCAACGGCTGGTACATGGAAACGGAAATCGGCAGCCGCAACTTTGGTGACGCCAGCCGCCTCAATCTTCTCCCCGAAGTCGCTCGCCGCATGGGTTTAGACCAGACCACCCGCCACGGGCTTTGGAAAGATAGAGCCTTGGTCGAAATCAATCGGGCGGTCCTCTACTCCTACGAAAAGGCTGGCGTGACGATTGTCGACCATCACACGGCGGCTGAGCAATTTGTCAATTTCGAGCAGCTTGAGCAGCGTCACGGGCGCGAGTTGACCGCAGACTGGAGCTGGATCACGCCGCCGATGTCGAGCAGCACAACGCCCGTTTTTCACCGCCTCTACGACAACACGGTCCGCACTCCGAACTTCTTCTACCAGGACTCACTACTGGGAACCGCTCCGCGAATCGCTTCGCCTGCGGGCTGTCCATTTCATGCTAAGAACCGCGGCTAGTCGCGTTTCATTCTTGCGGTGGTTGCTTCCCCTATGCGCAAAAAAAGGTCGCTTGCCACACGAATGGTAAGCGACCTTGCAGAGATTCAAGACCGGTATGAAACCGATTAATCGTTCGTAGGACTACGGACTAGCTCGAGCGACGTCGGCGGAAAGCCAAGCCAACCAGAGCAACCGAAATCAGGCCGAGCGACGAGGGTTCCGGAACAGAACTGACATTCAGGTTGTCATAGAAACGACCCGTGTCGTTGTAGTTCGTCGCGTAGCTGCGGAAACCGAACTGCAACAACTTTCCAGTCCAAGAGGGATCAGTCGCGAGCAAATTCAGGGTTTGAGTTGCCCAAGTTGTGGTCGAAGCGCCGGTCGTTTCGAACTCAGTAATACCGAGAACCGAATAACCGTTGAATTGGTCAAGCGCCTTGATGAAAGCAAACGTCCGAGCGTCTCCATCACCGGTGGGGCCAGCGGCACCGTTCTTCAAATAGTCAAAGGTAAAGGCGAGCGACTTTCCCGCACCGACGCTCGAAGCACCAATGATTTGTTCTTGAAAG
>JBJTQD010000330.1:0-4939 GCA_046075445.1 Planctomycetota bacterium | reverse complement strand
TCGACGACTGTAACTAGCGATGGGCACCAATTCAATATCGTTGGACTCGACCAATTCGGACAGCAACTCGCCAAGCTCCCCGCGCTGACTTGGACAACGTTGTCCGCACCTACTGGCGGTACGGCGTCAGCTTCAATTGCTTCGGACGTCGCTTCCTTCAAGTTCACGCGGGCGGGGAATTATCTTGTCCGAGTCAGCTCCGGCGCCGAGCTATTCCAGTTTTCATTCGCAGTCCAAAGCACGCTCAGCCGACTCGAAATCCTTTCTAGTGCTGGCGCACCGATCAAGACGGGGACCACAATCACCTCGACGGGCACTCCGGCGACGTTCAGCGCGCGCGGCCTTGATCAATTCAATCAAGCCGTCTCCACACAACCCAGTATCACCTGGTCTGCTCCAACCAAGCCAGACAGTGCCTCTCCCACTCTCAACCAGACGGGTAACCAACTCGCAATCAGCTTCGAAAGAGCCGGTTCCTACGGGCTGGTCGCCAGCACAGGGAGCTTACACTCAGCAATCTTCGTTAATATCGCCCAGCGTTTGACCAGTATTCAGTTGACGCCTGGCTCCGTTTCGCTTGAGACGGGTGCGACACAACAATTCAGTGCCTCTCTACTCGACCAGTTTGAACGAGCGATGAGCACGCAAACCGCTCCTGCTTGGACTGCGACGGGCGGTACGATCAGCAGTTCTGGACTCTACACTGCCGGCAATAACCCCGGAACCTTTTTAGTTACTGCTCGGTCGGGAACGTTAACCAAGACGGCAAGTATAACGCTCAGCTTGCCAGCCATCGTTGACGGCTTTTCGAATTCAGACATCAGAACTCTTGTCGTTGCCGCGTACAGTGACAACACGATTAGCCGCACGGAAATGATCGAAATCTTGCAAAGCGCCGGGGATGGCGGCACCGTAACGGCTACCGAGCTGGCTGATCTGCGATTCCTGATCGCTGACAGTTCGAATTATCAGATGCCAGACCACGTCCGGAATTTGGCTGGCGACGTCGTCACGGGCAACGATGCGAATGCGACTTACCAAGGCCAGGCGCTCGGGAACCTCGCCGCCGGCAGTACGGATACCCGGCTGAATCGCCTCGTCGATAAATGGTTCCTTGGAACGGACCTGCCGATTTTGACCGACGGTTCGCTGCAATATCGTGCAGCCAGCGGAAATCTGTTCGTCGGCACTCCGGGTCTGGGCGATGCAAAACAGGGCATGCTGGGCGACTGCTACTTTATTGCCTCGCTCGCCTCGATCGCCGCGAGGAATCCGACGGCCGTTCAGAATATGTTCATCGACAATGGCGACAATACCTTTACCGTTCGCTTTTTCGGTGGCAGCTATGGAGCATTCTACGACTCCAGCGGCCAAGTCAGCACCGGCTTTGCCTCCGGAAAGGGCTATGCCGACTTCGTTACTATCAATCGTCAATTGCCAACCTATTCAACCGGTTCCTACGCGTACTCGAATTACGGCTTTTCCAGCACTAGCACCAACGTCCCGCTTTGGATTGCCTTGGCCGAGAAAGCCTACGCTCAGTGGAATCAGACAGGAAATGCTGGGCGTGATGGCACAAATCGTTACGCTTCAATCGAAGGCGGTTGGATGGGCGACGTCAACGCCCAAGTGCTCGGCTACAACAGCACAATGAACTACTTCACGTCGAGCAGTTCATCGGCTCTGGTCAACGCATTAAGCAGCGGTCGCGCGGTCACTCTCGGGACTCGCTCTAGCACTGGAATCGGCGACTTGGTCGGCGGCCATGCCTACACGGTCAGCAGCTATAACTCCAGCACTGGACGCTTCACGCTACACAACCCTTGGGGCTTCTCCCATCCCGCGCCGCTAACCTGGAGCCAACTGGTCAGCAGTTGCTCGGCATTCGTGGTCGTGAATCCAACTAGCAGCGGCGTTACTTCTGCGCCGGTTTGGAATTTCTCTTTTGGAATTCAAAATCGACTGACTGCCGAAATCGAATCCGCACAGCTTTCAGCGACCGCCCAGACTGGCTCGCCGGTCGATTCAAGCGAGCGGAACATCACCGAGAATCGTCAAACGGATCCGGAGCGTGTCGCCGAGCTTACTGAGAGCCAACAGCCCAACACCGGAGCGGCTGACTCTGTCGCTTCTGCCTGTGAATGGGAACAAGCAAGCAATTCGGCAGATTCGCAAATCGACTCGGACAGCGACTGCATGACCCGAGACTTCTTCTTCGAGGCCTTCAACACCTTAACCGACCCGCTGGCCAATCTGACTATGTAGTCGAAGCAGTCCCGTTCGCCTCCGCGACAGTGCTCTACGCACGGAATGTCGCCTGAAACATCGTTCGCTACAAACTAGCGACTCAGGCTGCTCAGGAAACTCTCCACTAACCGCTACAAAGACCCAAGTTCCCGAATTCAAGGCACTATCGGGGCTAACACGGGGGTTTCCGCGTCCTGTAAAGGTGCTCAATGAAACGGTAGAATGCAAGCCGGCGAAGCATCCGGCAAAGCGATTCCCTTTCTCACAGCGAACTCGCTGGCTCGGGCGCGACCTTACGCGGTACCGTTATCACCCAGACGCTCTGAATTAGTCATCCATGACGCCCAATTCTCCCACGGCCGAAGCTGAATCGCTTCCCCGCTCTGCTCGCAAAGTGAATCCACATTCATCATCCCAGCCGCTGTGGCAAATCGAAATTGTCCCCGCCAAGGGATATCCCGACCGCAACGCGGAACGGCTTCGCGGCCAAATGCTTGAGTTGGGACTTCCCAACCCTACACACCTCGGCACTGCTCGCGGCTTCCTTGTTCAAGGCTCAATCGATCGAGCGGCAGCGCTGAAGTTGGCCCAAGAAGTTCTCAGCGACTGCGTTGTCGAGCAAGTCCTGGTGAGAAACGCCGCGGAGCCGGAAGGCCCCGCGTCGGCGACAGGCAACTCCACCGTCGTCTTCGTCCTCCCCAAACCGGGCGTTACCGATCCTGAAGCTGAAACGGCCCTCGCAGCAATTAAGCAACAAGGATTGGCCGTCTCAGCCGTCCGCACGTTCCGCAAGTATGAATTCGGCGGCTTGCCCGAAGCCGCCTTACAATCAGCTCGGACTCGCCTCCTAGCCAATGAATCCATCGAGCAGGTTGTCCTCGGCCAGCTTCATCTGACCGAACTGCAAGTGGGGCAAACCTACCAGTTCCGACTCAACACGCTCCCCATCCGGCAACTCGATGGTCCACAATTGGAGCAGCTCAGTCGCGATTGGGCCCTTAGCTTGACTCGCGTTGAAATGGAAACGATCCAGGCCCACTACCGGAGACTCGACCGCGAGCCGACGGATATCGAATTGGAGACAATTGCTCAAACTTGGAGCGAGCACTGCAGCCACAAGACGCTGAAAGGTCGCGTGTTGTACGAAGACGAAAACGGCCAGCGAGAATTTTCAAACCTGCTGAAGGAAACCATTTTTGGCGCGACGCAGGAAATTCGCGCTCGGCTCGGCCGTAACGACTGGTGCGTCAGCGTATTCCAAGACAACGCCGGCGTGATTCGCTTCGACGAGACTTACAACGTCACGTTCAAAGTCGAGACGCACAATCGTCCCTCGGCGATTGAACCTTACGGCGGAGCAAACACGGGCTTGGGCGGCGTGATCCGCGATACGCTGGGCACCGGAATGGGTGCCAAGCCGATCTGCAGCACTGATGTTTTCTGCTTCGCTCCTCCCGATACCAAAGAATCCGAACTCCCGCCCGGAGTCAATCATCCGCGGCGACTGATGAAGGGCGTCGTTTCGGGCGTCCGCGATTACGGCAATCGGATGGGGATTCCCACCGTGAATGGAGCCGTTTGGTTCGACCCGCGATATATCGGCAATCCGATGGTCTTCTGCGGAAACGTCGGCCTCATTCCCCACAACCAAAGTTTCAAAGAAGCGCGCCCTAACGACTTAATCGTCGCCATCGGTGGCCGCACCGGCCGAGATGGGATTCATGGGGCCACCTTCAGCTCCGCCGAACTGACCGACGCCAGTGAGCGAACCAGTTCTGGGGCGGTTCAAATCGGCAATGCGATTACGGAAAAGATGCTCGCCGATGTGCTGATCACCGCTCGCGATCGCGGCCTGTACAACGCGGTCACCGACTGCGGAGCCGGTGGTTTCTCCAGCGCCGTTGGTGAAATGGGTGAATCGATTGGCGCCGAGGTTTGGCTCGAGAAGGCTCCGCTGAAGTACGCCGGACTTAGCTACACCGAAATCTGGATCTCCGAGGCTCAAGAGCGAATGGTCTTCGCTGTCCCCGAAGAAAAGTGGGAAGCCTTCCGTCAACTCTGCGAATCAGAATCGGTCGAAGCAACAGTCTTGGGCGTGTTCAAGCCGACCGGAAAGCTGACGCTGAAATACGAGAATCAACTTGTGGGTGAACTTGAGATGTCGTTCCTTCACGACGGCCGCCCGCCCGTTGTCCGGCAAGCTCGCTACCGACCAGCCTCGGCAGTGTCACTTCCAAGCGATTCGCTGCGAGCCTTGAATCCCGCGACCACCTTGCGGAAAATCCTGTCGTCCCCGTCAGTCGCCAGCAAACACTGGATTATTCGCCAGTACGACCATGAAGTCCAAGCGGGCAGCGTTGTGAAACCGCTGGTTGGCGCGAGCAACGACGGCCCAGCCGATGCGGCGGTGGTCAGACCCATACGGCGGAGCGACAAAGCAATCGCCGTCGGCTGTGGAATGAATCCACTCTTCGGCGACCTCGACGCTTATCACATGGCGGCCAGCTCAATCGACGAGGCACTCCGAAACGTCGTCGCAGTTGGTGGCGATCCCGACCGCACTGGAGTCCGCGACAACTTCTGCTTTGGTTACACCGATCGCCCCTAGACGCTCGGCTCGCTCGTTCGAGCCGCGCTCGCTTGCCGCGACCCCTCGCTCGCCGTCGGCACACCGTTCATCAGCGGAAAAGAC
>JBJTQD010000329.1:0-4425 GCA_046075445.1 Planctomycetota bacterium | reverse complement strand
GAACAGTTTTCGCAACGCGCCCTACAACGTGCAGAATTTCTACGCAATCATGGGGATACTCTCCAGCCTGATGGTTGCGGCCTTCGTCAACTCCGCTGCGACGCGCGACTTCCAGTACGACACCGACCAACTGCTGTTCACCAAGCCGCTGAGCAAACTCGGCTTTCTGCTGGGGCGCTTTCTCGGCTCCACGCTTATCGCGGTGATACCGCTGCTGGGAATCAGCCTCGGCATTCTGCTGGCCACGGTTTGGCCCTGGAATGAGCCGGAGCGGTTTGGTCCGACGATTTGGTCCGGGCATCTCTGGGGTATTCTCTGCTTTGCGATTCCCAACACCCTGTTGATTGGCGCGATTGTTTTCGCCATCGCGGTCTTCACCCGCAGCACAGTCGCATCCTTTATCGGGGTCCTGCTGTTAATTGTCGGCTACGCGGTCTCCCAAAGCTTTCTCTCCGACCTCGACTACCAAAAAATCGCGGGCCTGCTCGATCCCTTTGGACTCCGCGTCTATGGATTGGAAACGCGGTACTGGACCGCTGCGGAGAGAAACACCAACTTCGTCACGCTGAGCGGCGACCTGCTTTGGAATCGGCTGCTTTGGCTGGCAATCTCCGCCGCCATCTTCGGTATCGCCAGCTATGGCTTCAGCTTTTCCCGTCCCCGCAGTCGCAGTAGCGCCGCGGCGAAGGCCAAAGAGGAACGGCCAGTCCGCGTTGCTTCGCTGGAAATTGTCACGCTGGAACGCGGTTGGGGCCTCTGGCTAAAACAATTCAGGAGCCAAGTTCGCCTCGACTTCTGGAGCATTCTCAAAAGTACCGTCTTCATCGTGGTGATGGTTGCCGGCGTGCTGAACATGCTGCCCGCTCTTTTTTTCTCGGCCGGCGAAGGATACGGCCTGAGCTCACTGCCGGTCACCTACCAAGTGATCGACCTGATTCGAGGGACGATGTACAGCTTCCTGCTGGGAGTAATCGTCTTCTACGCCGGTGTTCTGGTTTGGAAAGAGCGAGAAGCGAACCTGAGCGATGTGCTCGACGCCACTCCCCAGCCGACCGGACTAAGCTATCCGGCTAAATTTTTCAGCCTGCTGCTGGTCGTCTTGGCGATCCAAGCATTGAGCATGTTGTGCGGGATGCTGGTTCAGGTGAGCAGCAATTACTTGCGACTGCAGCCGGGGCTCTACCTGACCGAACTGTTCGTGCTTGACCTGCTGCAACTGGTCGCGCTGATGACGCTTGCATTTTTTTCGCACATCATTTCACCGAACAAGTACGTCGGCTATTTTGTGTTTATCGTCCTGGTGATCATCGACAGCTTCTTGTGGGGATGGCTGGAGGTTTCGACGCACCTCGTCAATTTCGGCGGCTTGCCGAATTACACCTACTCGGACATGTATGGCTACGGTCCCTATCGCACGGCGCTGTTCGCCTTCGGCAGTTACTGGCTGGTCTTCTGCGGCTTGTTGTCGCTGGTGAATATCATGCTCTGGCCCCGGGGCAGGGACCGCGGCGCGAAGGTGCGCCTCGCCGAGGCCGGGCGGCGCTGGCAGGGTGGGCTGCGGTGGGCGAGCCTCGCCGGACTGCTGGCTTGGCTCGGACTAGGCGGATGGATCGTTTACAACACGATGTACCTCAACAAGCTTGTGGGTAAACCGCAGCGTGAAAACAGACAAGCAACTTACGAACGGCAGTTCAAAGCTTTGGAAGGGGCACCGCAGCCCCGTGTCGCGGAGATCAAATACGAAATTGACATTTTCCCCGAGCAGCGGGCGGTCGAGATGCGCGGATCCCAGCGGCTGGAAAATCGAACGACTCAACCAATCAGCCGCCTCTATCTCAACTTGGCCCAGAACTGGGAAACGAAAGTAGAAATCGACGGCTGTACGCTCAGCGAAGATCATCCGGAACTCTTGTTCCAGATCTACACGTTCAATCCGCCGCTGAACCCGGGCGAGTCGCGGCAAATGAAATTCACCGTCGGCACCCGCAGCCGCGGATTTGAGAACGAGGTTTCCATTCAAGAGGTTGCGCAAAATGGAACCTTCTTCAATAACCAGATCGCTCCGCAAATCGGCTATCAAGCTGAACGTGAACTGACCAACCGAAACGATCGCAAGCGGCTCGGATTGGGTGAGCCCCGTCTGGTCCCGCCGCTCGACCCGTCCAACATCGCTGGTCGCCAAGACTCCTACATCAGCAACAGCAGCGACTGGGTCGATGTCGAGACGGTGATCAGCACCTCGGCTGACCAGGTGGCCGTCGCTCCGGGGTCGCTGCTGGAAAACTGGGAGAAAGACGGTCGACGCTACTTCCGCTATCGGCTCGACAAGTCCTCCTTGAACTTCTTCTCGTTTATCTCTGCTCGCTACCAAGTCGCGCGAAGTAAATGGAATGACGTCGATGTCGAAGTTTACTACCACCCGGAACACGAGTGGAATGTACCGCGGATGCTCAAGTCGATCGCCAAGACGCTGGACTACTGCAGTCGCAACTTTGGCCCCTACCGACACAAGCAAGCTCGAATTATCGAGTTCCCCCGCGTCGAATCCTTTGCTCAGGCGTTCCCCGGCACGATGCCCTACTCCGAGGGAATCGGCTTCATCGCCGACATCAAGTCCGATGACGACATCGACATGGTCTTCTACGTCGTCGCTCACGAGATGGCTCACCAGTGGTGGGCTCATCAGGTCGTCGGAGCGAATATGGAAGGCGTTACGCTGCTCAGCGAAACGCTGGCTCAGTACTCGGCATTGATGGTGATGGAACAGGAGTATGGCCGGGACATCATGCGCAAATTCCTGAGCTACGAAATGGACAATTATTTGCGCAGTCGCGGGGCTGAACTGCTGAAAGAGCGACCGCTAATCAAAGTCGAACCGTCTCAAGGCTACATTCACTATCGCAAGGGGAGCGTAGTGATGTACCAGCTCAAGGAATTGCTTGGCGAGGAGCGGGTCAATGCGTCGCTCCGAAAGATTGTCGATAAGTTTGGCTATCAAGGCCCTCCCTATCCGACGGCGGTTGACCTGGTCGAAGCACTCAAAGCCGAGACGCCGCCGGAACTACAGTCGATCTACTACGACTTGTTCGAGCAGGTCACGCTTTATGGCAATCGAGTTGTGAAGGCTCGCGCCAAGCCGCTCAGTGATGGCAAGTACGAGATTGAATTGGAAATCGATTGCCACAAGTTTGTGGCGGACGAAAAGGGCAATGAGGCCGAGGTCGAGATGCGAAACGAACTGGTTGAACTCGGGGCCTTTGCCGCCCCGGCTCCCAAACGCAGGTATGGTGAGACACTGTACCGGCAAGCGATACGCGTCAACTCGGGCGTCAGCACTCATCGCTTTGTGGTCGACCAGCTTCCGGCCGAAGTTGGCGTCGACCCGTTCCGGCTGTTGATCGACCGGGTCCCAGATGACAATGTGCGGAAACCCGAATTGGATAAATCGGGGACCTCAACCGAACCGGTCGCTGCGCGCACCGAGATGACACCTTCTGCGGATAAGTAAGCCGAGATTGCGGGGATTTAGCGGGGCGGGTTGCCTAGTTTTTTTCAAGCCACTAAAACACTGGCATGAAAGCCTACCACGACCTGCTTCAGCACATTCTCGACCAAGGGGTCGAAAAATCCGATCGGACCGGAACGGGGACGATCAGCGTCTTCGGCTATCAGATGCGGTTCCCGCTCGACGAGGGTTTTCCCTGCGTCACGACCAAGAAGCTACACCTGAAATCGATCATCCACGAACTGCTTTGGTTTCTCACGGGCGAGACCAACATTCGCTACCTCAAAGAGAACGGCGTCTCGATTTGGGATGAGTGGGCCGACAAGGAGGGCAATCTCGGCCCGGTCTACGGAGCCCAATGGCGTTCCTGGCGCGGAGCCAATGGGGAAACGATTGACCAGATTTCTCAGGTCGTCGATCAGATCAAGCGAAATCCCGATTCGCGGCGAATGGTCGTCAGCGCTTGGAATGTGGCGGACGTCCCGAAGATGAAACTTCCCCCCTGCCACTTGCTGTTCCAATTCTACGTCGCCCGCGGCAGACTCTCGTGCCAACTCTATCAGCGCAGCTGCGACGTGTTCCTCGGTGTTCCTTTCAATATCGCCTCCTACGCCCTGCTCACAATGATGATTGCCCAAGTCACGGGACTTCAGCCGGGTGACTTCGTCCACACGCTTGGCGATGCGCACTTGTACTCGAACCATCTGGAGCAAGCGCGGCTGCAATTGACTCGCGAGCCGCGACCGCTGCCGACGATGCGGATCAATCCTGCGGTCAAATCGATTTTTGATTTCCGCTTCGAGGATTTCGAACTCTTGAATTACGCCCCCTATCCGGCGATAAAAGCCCCGGTCGCAGTTTGACTTTGTTGCGCACGCTGATTCCAGCCACTTTTTTAACTGCATAGGCTCGCATGGAAC
>JBJTQD010000328.1:0-1696 GCA_046075445.1 Planctomycetota bacterium | reverse complement strand
CAGGTCGCGCAACCGCCGAAGCTCGGCTTTACTCAGGCGTTTTTGCTCAATCAGATGCGTCAGCAGCGGGGCGATCGAGCCACCCGTCAAACGCTCGGCCAGCGACTCCAGTTGCGAGCTGGCGTAATCTTCCCGGGTCATTAACGGAATGAACTCCTGCGCTCCTTCGCCTCGTTCCCGCCGCACAAAACCCTTGTCTTCCAGTCGCTGCAAAAGACGCTGGACCGTCCCATGTTGTGATCGGTCGGACTCGCCGTAGAGTCGATCTTGAATCTGGCGGGCCGTCAGCCGGGCGTGGTCCCAGAGCAGCTCCATCAGGGAAAGTTCGGCATTGGCCAGTGGCGAGTGCGACATCGACTGGAATCCTTCAAGCAAACAAAAGACACGACCGAGTGTCGTATTCCACGATACGACGCGGCGTCGTGGGTGTCAATCAGCAAATCCCGAAAATGAGGTGAGTCGTTTGGGAACATCGGACTGGGCCCATTTGGCAGCCCGAGCCCCGCTTCCCGCAGCTTTTGGACCGATCGAAAAAATCACGCCGGATTGTGAGCAATAAATTGAGGTGAACGTGTCCTCGAAGCGACTATCAGCGGACTTGGTCCCGTCCAAGCCAGCAGCTGCGGGGGATTTCAGGGGGGCCGCAACCGCCTCGCCGCGGGGGCGACCCGAGGAAAACCCCAGGGTATCGCTCCGATCGAATGCCACTCAGAGGAATGAAACGATGCGGTTGATCATTTTTTGGCTGGTGTTGGGATGGACGGGAGTGCTGGCTGCCGAGGTGACCCAGAAAATCGAACTCCGCCTCGTGCGCAGCTCCAGCCCCTCGTCAGTCTATGCCATCGATGTCGTCACTACGATTGCCACTTAGGACAAGTTCCCCGAGCGGCTGGAGCTGAGCATCAACCAGCCCCCTGAATTTCTCGGGATCAAAGAGCCCAACCTCGAAGGCGAAATGCGGATCACAACTCCTGCATCGATGGATGCCGCGGATGACGGCCCGGCATTGGCGGCCGTGCACGAGGCCCAAACCTGGAATTGGTGGGTCGAGCCGGGGCGGGCTCGTGCGATCCGGCTCCGCTATCGGGTCCTCGTCACGGCCGATGGACTCGTCCCTGAGCGGGTGCGGACCCGAAACGAGATCTTTTTCTTTTTTGTTGCGGAGCAGCACGGAATGATCGGGACGCTGATGACGACCGCGACTTCGGCCAATAATCTCCCGGATCGGGTACTTGCTCGGGTCATCACGCCGCAGGGCCTTGAGCTCTCTTCTCCTTGGCCGATTGCCAAAGACTTCAGCCGCGAGGGCGAAGTGTGGTACGAGGTGCCTCCGAGGGCGATCCTCGAAGACAGTGATTATCTTCCTCTGGGCAAGTGGTCCGGTCCAAGTTTGACGTCCGGAGAATTCAAGGTTGCGATGCTGTTTCCGCCGGAAGGCGCACGGTTTGAACAACGCCTTGGCGGTTCGCTGCAGCGGATTATGGATTACGGGTTGCGACTGTTCGGTGAGCCGCTGCGGGAAAACCTCGTCTTCGCGTTTCGTTTGAATGAGAGCGGCAACGGCAGTACTTCGGGAACCGTGGTCGCGAACTCGGCTTATATCGTATTTGATTCCCGCATGGCTGAAGTCGACCCCGACCCGCTGATGCATGTCTTGGCTCATGAGTTTGTCCATCTTTGGGGTAGGCGTACGGCG
>JBJTQD010000327.1:0-2630 GCA_046075445.1 Planctomycetota bacterium | reverse complement strand
CCGACAAAGACTTGCTCAACACGCTTCGCGAACGGTTACTCAAACCGTCCGAGGCCTTTCCCAACGCAGCCGAGATCCCGACCCTGCGCGCAACAGTTCGCGATGGAAAAATGCTTTTGGAAGGCCAGATTCATGCGGCTGTTGACTGCGCCGTGCCACTGCCGGGGCAATTTCCAGTCTGGTCGCCGATTTCGGTCCGGCTGGGCGACTCGGCCGGAATCGTCAGCCGCCGCGATGACGGCTACCTTTGGCTTTGGGTTCCCCAAGGCGTGCACGCTTTCAAAGTCGAAGGCTTACTCCCCGACGCTGCCGAATGGGTCTGGTCGTTTCAGCTCCCACCGCGGCAACTCGAACTCGACGCAGCAGACTGGAATGTCACGGGGCTGCGCGCGGACGGCCGCCCTGAAAATCAGCTTTTCTTTTCACGCAAGGAACGAGCGACCGAAGGTGACTCGAGTTACGACCAGCGAAACTTTCGGGCAATTGTTCAAGTCGATCGGATGCTCGAGATCGGCTTGGTCTGGAAAGTCCACAATACGGTTCGCCGACTCTCTGCCCAAGGCCGAGCCGTCACGGTCCAAGTCCCGCTGCTGGCTGGCGAGCGTGTCCTCTCCGGCAACGTCACGGCCAAAGATGGGATTGTCGAAGTCAACCTCAGCGCCGATGCCTCCGAGTTTTCCTGGGAGAGCGAACTGCCTGTGACCCCCGAAATTCAGTTGGCGGCCAAGCCTCAGCCTCAGACCGTCGAGCGCTGGTCGCTGCTCACCTCACCCGTCTGGAACATCCGCCCAACAGGTCCCCAGCCGATCTACGAGTCGGACTCCAGCGAGCTGATTCCAGTCTGGTATCCTTGGCCGGGCGAGGAAGTGAAACTCGCGCTGCAGCGTCCCGTCGCGGTCGAGGGAAAGAACCTCACTGTTCAAAGCCTGCAGCAAACTCTTGACCTGGGAAATCGTCAGCGAAATTCACAGTTGCGGTTCAAAGTCGAATCGAGTCTCGGTAACGAGTTTGCTCTCGAACTTCCCGAGGGAGCCGAAGTTCGCGACCTGCAAGTCAACGACCGCTCGCTGCCGATCCGCCGCGAGGGGAATCGACTCCTGATTGGACTTCAGCCCGGCACGCAGGAGATCGAGCTGGATTGGACAGCGGCCGAAGCGATGAATTTGCGAGTCAGCTTTCCCCCAGTAAAGCTGCCTATCGAATCAGCCAACGTGACCAGCGTGATGAATGTACCGGAGTCGCGATGGATCCTTTGGACGCGCGGGCCACTCCGCGGACCAGCAGTTCGTTTTTGGGTCGTCCTGCTGCTGGCCTGCCTCGCCGGATGGGCGCTCAGCCGACATCCTCTCTCACCCCTCCGTGGATACGAATGGATCCTGCTGGCGATCGGACTCACGCAAGTACACTTCATCGCTGGCCTGACAATCCTGGCCTGGCTTTTCTTGATTGCTTATCGCGGCAAACGCGACCCAGAGGCTCAGTACTGGCTGGCGTTTAACTTCTCCCAGCTCGGCTTAATCCTGCTGACCATCATTGCCTTGTCGATTCTCATTTACGTCGTCAGCCGCGGCTTGCTCGGCCAACCGGAAATGTTTATCCGCGGAAACGGATCGTATGCCGGACGACTGGTCTGGTTTTCTCCCTCCAGCGACTCGCAATTGACTCAGCCCGAAATCATTTCGGTCTCGATCTGGTTCTACCGTCTGCTGATGCTGGTCTGGGCGCTCTGGCTGGCCAACGCCGTGATCCGCTGGCTGCAACTCGGCTGGAAAAACTTCACCACCGGCGGCGCCTGGCGCACCTGGCGTCGAAAGAAAGAAGAAGAAGCTCTCACGGAGGCACAGAGGCACGGGGGGAAGAGCGGTTAACGGACGAGATTGCTTAAAAGTGTAGAGATCAGGCGAGGATAGAAGTTTAGGAAGAGGTGCGAGGGATACCCCGCTCTCTACAGGTAGCTAAACGGATAAGAGTGACTTTTTCATAAAACCTCTTTGACTTCCTTTCTTCCTCCCCCCCTCCTATCCTCTTCCTCTGTGCCTCTGTGCCTCCGTGAGAGCGTTCTTCACCCCGGCTCTTGACACGTTCTATTAATAGTGTACTTTTGTACAAATCAGGGAGTGATGCAGTTGCTTTTTCAATAACTTCACTCCGGAGCCTTGCAAATGACTACTGAAAACGAAATCGGCACAATCGTGGTCCAAGAGGCCATTTACATCCATCGAGGCCTTGGGCCTGGATTGCTTGAGTCAGTTTATGAAACAGTGCTCGAACGCCGCCTGACCAAGCAGGGCCTGGTTGTTCAAAGACAATTACCTGTCCAAGTCCGGTTTGAGGAAGACATCTTCGAAGAGGGATTCCGCGCGGACCTAATCGTAAACAAGAAGGTTCTTTTAGAATTGAAGTCGATTGAGGCAATCAACAACGTTCACAGAAAACAGCTGCTCACTTACCTGAGACTTACTGAAATCAAACTTGGCTATCTCCTCAACTTCGGCGAAGATGTCATGAAAAATGGCATCACCCGAACGATTAGCGGCAAGCTTTGATTTGTTGTGAGTATTTGCAGTCGCATTGAAAGAAGAAGAGGCTCTCACAGAGGCACAGAGGCACGGAGGCACGGAGGCACGGGG
>JBJTQD010000326.1:0-3736 GCA_046075445.1 Planctomycetota bacterium | reverse complement strand
TTGGCTTCGTTGAGCACCGAGTTCCGCGACGACAGATTCCAGCTTGGTTACTCTGTGCTTGGTTACTCTGCGGTATTCGGCTGCCCGAATTTCTTGCCTCGCTTCTCTTAAGCAAGCGGGCTTTCTTTTTGGCTTTTTTGCCAGTGCAGGATTCGTCGTTCCTGCCAGTTTCGAGGCTCAGAACGCTCCTGTGGGTTGTTCCTCTTAAGCGGCGTCAAAGTTTAACCAGTTTGCCTCAACGGCATTTCAACGAATCGTTTTCAGCGATTTTATCCGAGCATCCGATTCAAACTTGAAGACGGGTGTCATCGGCACCACGCGTAGTCAATGCATGCAAGGCATTTTCGTCCCTGCCCGCAGATACTTGCCGTCAGTTTCGAGTCGTATCGTCAGAGGTTACCGCCGCTCCCTGTCGGGACAGCGGAGACTCGCCGTCAAACTACACTACCCGAACCCGCACGAAGTACCATGAAAAAGAAATTCGCCAACTGGCTGGGAATCTTTGCTTCCATCGTCGCCTCTGGCGTCGCAGTGGGACAAACCCAAATTACTAACCTGAGCGATCAGGGTTCCAAAGTTTATCCTTGGCGTGGAAACACCACGCAGACTAGCCCCGCAACGACTACGCCGACCGCACCGGTCGTCAAGGGTGCAGGCGAAACGGTCCGTTTCTTCCAGGCTTCAAGTCAGGAACCACAGCCATCCGCAAGTGATGTTCCGGCAGCCCCAGCCGCTCCTGCAAATCCAGCTGAGAAGCAGGTCCCGCTGGCTGTCCAAAGCAATGCGGTCTATGAAAACAACTGCAACACTGCTTACGGCGGTTGCAATGATTGGGCTCCAAAAAGCTACTTCAACAACCTCCCAGGTGGACTGCGGTTTGGTGGCTTCTCCCAAGCTGGTTATTACAGCGACACCACGCCGGGCGGATTCAACTTTGGTCCGGATGACCGAATTCGCTTGCATCAAAACTGGTTCTACTTGGCCAAAGAGGCGAAGGCTGGATGCAACTGGGATTACGGTTTCCGCGCTGACGCCGTTTACGGCGTAGACGCACCCTTCTTCCAAGCCTTCGGCAACCCTGGACCATCAGGTTTTGACAATGGCTGGGACTACGGCAGCTACGGTTGGGCAATGCCCCAACTCTATGCCGAAATCGCCAACTGCAATTGGCGATTCAAGGCCGGTCGATTCCTCTCGCCAATCGGCTACGAATCGATTCCTTCGATTGATAATTTCTTCTACAGCCGTACGTTCCTGCGAACCTACACCGAACCGTACACCATGACGGGCATCCTCGGTGAACGGACCGTCAATGACCGCCTCAGCATCCTCGCTGGTGGCTCTCTCGGCTGGGATACCGCATTCGACCGTAACAATGGTGGCTTCAACCTGATTGCGGGCCTTCGATACCGAGTCAACTGCAATGTCCGAGTTGGCTTGACCAGCTCATTCGGTGACACGGGCATTCGCAACAGCGGTTCGCTCAACTCTGCCTACGCTGAAATGCGGCTGACCAACCGTCTTTGCTATGTCATTCAAGGCGATGTGCTCAACCTCTCCGGTCAAGACGACTTCGGCTTGGTCAACGGCTTGTACTACCACATCAATCCGAAGTTGGCCCTCGGCTCGCGAGTCGAATGGTGGAAGTCGGACTTGCTGGCGACTGCTCCAAGCAATTCCAGCTACAACTATACCTTCGGTGCCAACTACCGCCCGACTCGCAACGTTGTGATTCGTCCGGAACTTCGCACTGACTGGGGTGCTATTGCGACCAATCCTGGCGATATGATCTTCGGTGTCGACGCCATCTTTGCCTTCTAAGCAAAGTTGAGATATCTGACCGGGCATCCGCTCGAAAAGTTCTGAATCAGAGGTCCGCCGTCTTAAAAAACGGTGGACCTTTTTTTGTTACTCGTTTGAGCCATTGGCGTTTTGTTGCTCTCCTCTTTCCAAGTGGATGACGATTGGCGAAAATCAGCAGGCAATATTCGTGGGAGCGATTTCGCCGAAGCAGGCGGACCGCTTCTTTCGTTCTCAACTTGGTCCGAGCTGATTTATGAAGCTGATCATCGCGATAATCCAGCCCCAGGCACTTGAGTCAGTGAAGGCTGCTTTGACGGATGTCGAAGTGTTCCGTCTGACAATCATGGATTGCCAGGGGTTTGGGCGTCAGAAGGGCCGGTCTGAGAATTTCGAGAAGGATGACTTCGCGCCTAATTTGCGGCGCAAAGTCCAATTGCAAATCGCCGTGAATGAAGCGTTTGTCGAGCCGACAATCGCGGCCATTATCAAAGGCGGCCGGACAGGAGAGAAAGGCGAAATCGGAGACGGCAAGATCTTTGTCTTGCCGCTGGATGACTGTATTCGGATCCGTACGGGCGAACGAGGCCCAGAGGCTATCTGACAGGCGGCAGCCTAAATCTTCGCCCCGACGCCCTTGGTCAGCGTCATGAATGCGGTCTCCAAGTTCAGTTCTTCCTCTTGGAAGCGGAGCAACTGAAAGCCCTTGCTCACGAGTAATGTGGGGAGCTGAGTGTAGTCGGTCTCGCCACTCCGCAGCGTGACAACGATCTGTTCTTTGTCGATGCGGACCTCCTCGACAGAGTTCTCTTTTCGAAGCAACTCAGCGGCTTCTTCCATTCGCTGCTTGAGAGCGATTTGCAGAATCGTTTTTTGGCGAACGATCTTCATCACGTCGGCGACCGTGCCGGAGTAGCCAAGCACGCCGCGGTCAATGATGCCGACCTTGTTGCAGATGTCCGCGAGCTCGGGAAGGATGTGGCTGGAGACAACAATCGTCTTGCCCAGTTGCCCAAGCCTTCGGAGTACACTCCGCATCTCGATTCGGGCTCGAGGATCCAAGCCGCTGAGCGGTTCATCGAGCAGCAGCACTTGTGGGTCATGCAGCAATACGCGGGCGAGCCCGAGTCGCTGCGTTTGCCCGCGAGATAAAGTGTTGGCGAATGCGTCTCGCTTGAAATCGAGGTCGACAATCTCCAGAAGTTCGTCGCATCGCTTCCGGCGAGCCTCGCCCTTAATTCGGTAGGCCGCGGCAAAAAACTCGAGATACTCGAACACTTTCATGTCATCGTACACGCCAAAGAAGTCTGGCATGTAGCCCACCAACCTGCGGATCTCACGCGGGTTCTCATAGATCGAGTGACCGCAGACATAAGCCTCGCCGTGGGATGGCTCAAGCAACGTAGCAATGATCCGCATCGTTGTGGTTTTGCCCGCACCGTTGGGGCCAATAAACCCGTAGACATCACCTTGCTCCAACTCCATGTTGATGTCTTTGATGGCAAAAAAGTCGCCGTACTTTTTCGTCAGGTTTACGGTTCGGATCACGTTTTCGATTCCAGCGTTAAAACAGTTTTTGTGTAAGCCGCTTGAGACGGACTATCAAAGCTCGAGGAACTTGCTATTTATGGCTTGGGAGCGGACTTGTCGGACTTTTCTTCATTGCGAAGCGGGACGCTCAGGCGAATAAAAGAGTGTCGCTTGTCGACTCCTTCTTTCAAGGGCTGGCCGTCCAGTTCCAAACGGCTTACCGATTCCGGCAACTCTGCAACGAAAATCGCTTGTTTCAAGTCGAGGTGTTCGCTCATCTCCAGGTGCCAGTGGGCTCGATTCACCAAGCCCGTATAACTTTGGCCTCCGGCAGAGTCATGGAACATCATCATCTCGAGAATTCGCCAGGGGTCCTCTTCTCCCAGATACCAAGGAGCATTCTGGG
>JBJTQD010000325.1:0-2447 GCA_046075445.1 Planctomycetota bacterium | reverse complement strand
CATCGGTGAACACCTTGCGGGGAAGAGGTTGGAGGTGGTTGTTGATGAGCCTGATTATCGAATTTCAGATCGACTTTGGCCAGCGGGGAGGAAGAGGGAAGAGGGAAGAGGGAAAACACAGAGACACAGAGAACGCAGAGTGAGGAGGAGAAAGGAATGGGGAATGAGGAATGACCGCGCTCGGCGCGGGTCTCCCGACCCCGCCGAACGCGCGAGTGCGGATTGCCTCTCACCGGTTTCTCTCCCATGAGTCCCATGAGTCCCACAAGTCCCATCAACTCTTCGCCACTGGCGCCGCGCTTTTACTCAAACCCTCAAGGTGCCTTTCGATCTCCTCCAACCCCACGATCGGCGCGAGGCAACTGGTGCCGCTGCAGCGGTACAGTGTCGGCTGATCTGCGACACAGTCGCGACTGGTGAAGAGGTGATCGAGCCGGGGCGATTGTTTGTTGCTCTCCGTTGCGGTGCGGAGCACGAGTGTCGCTTGCGGTAGCCAGTATCGTTGGAGTCGCTTCGCGACCGACTCGCGTGATGCCGCATTCGGGCAGACGACCACCAGCAATTCCTGCTGATGGAGTTGGTTCCATGCCGCGACGAGCATTTGGCCGACGGCCAGCGGCGCTCTTTCCATCAGCTCGGTTGCCGCTGCGATGATCTGCTCGCCGCGCTGGCGGTAGCGCTCCAGCCCTGTCAGTTGAGCCAACCTTAGCAACCCGCAAGCGGCCGCGGAATTTCCGCTCGGGATACTCGAGTCATGCTGGTCTTTCATCCTCGCGATCAGCTGGGGGACATCATTCGCGGTATAGAACAGCGATCCGCCGGTCGGATCGGAGAAGAGGTGCAGCATTTCGTCGGCCAGCCGCTGAGCCGTTTCAACCAGTGACTCATCGAATTCGACTTCATATAGATCGAGGCAAGCGTTGATGAGGTAGCTGTAATCATCGAGGAATCCGGGCTGCTTGGACGTACCTTTGCGGAAGGTGTGCAGCAATCGTCCCTCGGGGGAACGCATTTGAAAGAGGACAAAGCGGAGTGCTTCGCGGGCTGCGTTGCGAAAGCGATTCTCGCCAAACGTGATTGCTCCAGCAGCAAACGCTGAGATGGCCAGTGCGTTCCAGCTGGTCAGCACCTTGTCATCTTTTCCCGGACGAATTCGCTGGTTCCGCAGCGTTACCAGGCGAGTTTTCGATTCGCGTAGCTGGGGAGTCTCCTCGCAACCCTTGTTATCGGGCTTCAGTCCTTCGGGGAGGCGGGGGTTGAAGAGAATGTTGTGCCCTTCAAAATTCCCGCCGCGAGTCACGCCGTAGTAGCGGCAGAACTCGTCCGCAGCCGGACCGAGTGCGGCTTCGATTTCGCTTTGGCTCCAGACGTAAAATTTTCCTTCTTCGCCTTCGCTGTCCGCATCCTCGGAGCTGTGGAAGCCGCCCGCCGGATCCTGCATGTCGGTCAGGAGATAGTCGAGCGTTTCGCGGGCCACAGTTGCGAAGCGCGGTTCGCCGGTCTGGCGAAAGAAGTTGCAGTAGACAGGAGTCAGCAGCGCATTGTCATAGAGCATCTTCTCGAAGTGCGGGACCAGCCACCGCTCGTCAACGCTGTAGCGGGCAAAGCCGCCGCCGAGGTGATCGTACATTCCGCCGTAGGCCATGCCGTCGAGATTCAGCCGCACCATGTCCAAAGCAGTTTCGGGTCGCAAACTTGGGGCGAGGTCGCCGCTGAGTCTGGCGCGGAGCAGAAAGTCGAGATGCATCGAGTGGGGGAACTTGGGGGCTTCGCCAAAGCCGCCCCACTGGAAGTCGAAGCTGTGGTAAAGCCGATCGGTGGCGCGGCGCAGTTGCTCGCGGTCGAAGGAGTTTTTTTCATTGCCGGCTCGCGATCCTGCGGCGGCTTGTTCCTGCAGCCAGCTGGTCACCTCGCGCGATTGGCTGAGCACCTGCTCGCGCTGCTCGTGCCAAGCGGCGGCGACGCGCTGCAGCACATGGTCAAAGCCGGGCATCCCCATTCGCTCGTGGGGCGGCCAGTAGGTTCCGCCGAAAAAAGCATCGCCCACAGGAGTAAGGAAAGCGGACAGCGGCCAGCCCCCCTGCCCTCCGCGCATCGCCATCACGGCCTGCATGTAAATCTGATCGAGGTCCGGTCGCTCCTCGCGATCGACTTTGATGCTGACAAAGAAAGCATTGAGGAGTTTGGCGATCTCCTCATTTTCGAAACTCTCGCGCTCCATCACGTGGCACCAGTGACACGCTGCGTAGCCAATGGAGAGGAAGATCGGTTTATTCTCGCGCTGCGCAGTCGCCAGCGCCTCCTCGCACCAAGGCCACCAGTCGACTGGATTGTGGGCGTGCTGCAGCAGGTAGGGGCTGGTTTCGTGGAGCAGGCGGTTCGCCATGAGGCGGACTCCGATCGCAAGGCGGGGATGATTTAAGGAGCAACCTTAGTTGTCTCGATCC
>JBJTQD010000324.1:0-1321 GCA_046075445.1 Planctomycetota bacterium | reverse complement strand
CGCCTTTAGGGTGGAAGAAAATCTCGCTGCACGGACCGCAGACTCCGTCCGGCCCCTTGCTGGGCGCGCCCGCCGGCCAGAAGTTGTCGTCCTCGCCCATGCGCTCGATGCGGTCAAGCGACAGGCCGATCTCTTTGTGCCAAATGTCGGACGCCTCGTCATCGTCCAGATAGACGGTCACGGTCAATTGGTCGGCGGGAATCCCCAGCCACTTCTTCGCCGTCAGAAACTCCCAAGCCCAATGGATGGCGTCTCGCTTGAAGTAGTCGCCGAAGCTGAAATTCCCCAACATCTCGAAAAACGTGTGGTGATAAGCGGTTCGACCCACGTTGTCGATGTCGCCGGTGCGCAAACACTTTTGACAACTCGTGGCGCGGGTAAATTCCAACTCCACTCGGCCGAGGAAATGATCTTTGAAAGGGTTCATTCCAGCCGGCGTGAAGAGCACCGATTTATCCCAGCGTGGAACCAGCACATCGCTGGCGCACATCCGGTGTCCCTGCGAAACGAAGTAGTCGAGATAAGCTTGGCGGAGTTCGTCAGTTTTCATGAATCGGATTGCAATAAAATTGGATTAAGCCAACTGCAAAGAGCCGGCTGAAAATTCGGTCTGAAAAAGTCTAAGCAAAAGGGTTAAGGCCGACTTGGTAAGACAAGGTAATACGGTCCACCCAGTGGCAACCATCGGGCGGTTACCCGAGAGGATGCTGCGCGAGAATTTTGTGTCGCTGGGCTCTATTAGACTTCCCGATTCGGTTTTCAGACAACCCCACTCCGAGTCGGAAAGGAGCGAACGAAACGCCGATTGAATCACGTCGCTTCGCAAGCGTTTTTGGACATCGGTACAGCTCCTGACTGCGACTTGTCCGGTCAGCAATGATTCTGCGGGCGAGGATTCGGCCCTAAAACAAAAAAAGGGGAGTTCACCAGAACGGCGAACTCCCCAAAGGTTTAGCTCAAGTTGAGGCCTTTTCAGGGCCCAATTTGGACGAGACTAGGCTTCGATCATTTCTTCCGTCTCATCGGACTCCGCTTCATCAGCGGTTGGCTTTTCGGCAACCAAATCAGCAATCTGTCCGCTTTCAGCCAAAACCTTGGCTTTGATCTCCTCGGTCAGCTGAGGATTCTCGATCAGGTAGGCACGAGCCTTTTCCTTGCCCTGACCGAGGTGGACGCTGCCGTACTTCAGCCATGCGCCAGTGCGGCTAATTACCTTGGTGGTGATTCCGAGGTCAAGAATATCGCCTTCGTAGCTGATGCCGTTGGAGTGCATCATGTCAAATTCGGCGATCCGGAACGGAGGGGCGACCTTGTTCTTGAC
>JBJTQD010000323.1:0-1858 GCA_046075445.1 Planctomycetota bacterium | reverse complement strand
GCATCGGGGATGGAAAGCTACTGGGCGAGCGCCAATTTGCTGGACAGCGCCGCAGTCAAGCAGCGGCTGGGAGTAACCGCCTCGCGAAAGCTCCTTGGCGCAGTCATGGTGGCTTATCCACTAGCCGAGTGCGCCGGATTTGAACGAGCCGGCGGGGGCAATCGCAACAAGCGAAGCCCAGCGACTGCCTGGAGCCGGGAACTTGCGAGGCTCAGCTGAGCAGCACTCCGCCATGCAACTTCAAAAGCGTGACTTAAAAGGTTTGTTGGATATGCAGCTGCTAGTGGAAACTGACGCTCACTACCGCATATCATGAATAACGCTCAGAGTATTCGATGAGCAGCCGTTCACACTTCTCGCCTGAGCCTCAATCACCTGCGGAGATCGTCTCATGCAACCAGCTCGTACTTACAAGCTCGTCTCGACTCTCTTTCTCGGCTTGGTGATTTCGCTCGGGAGCGGTTGCCAGCCGAAATCGGCAACTCCACCGGCCAAGCCGAGCAATCAGGCAGCCGAGGACAATCGCTCGATTTATCGCCAAGCGATCGACGAGGCCAAATCTCTCGAAAAGCGCATCAACGACCGCGCGATTGACCCAGAGGAAAAGGCTCGACTCGATCAGCAGAATCCCAGCGGACAGGATCAGTAGCCCCGTCTTAATGCGGAATGAACTCGCGATAGTCGCCGACGCTTGCGCAGAAGCGGGCGATTAACTCAGCCGCATGATCGAGGTCGGTCAACGAAACCATTTCAACCGCGCTGTGCATGTAGCGATTGGGAATCGCGACGACCGCAGTCGCCACGCCACCTCGCGAAATCTGCATCACATTTGAATCGTTGGACGCGGCGCGGCCAAGGGCAACTCGCTGCGTTGGCAGGTGATGCTCCCGAGCCAACTGCTCCAGCCGATCGCAGACCGCCGGATTCATGTTCGGGCCGCGGACGATCACCGGTCCGCCGCCCAGCTTGACAGTCCCTTGCTGCTTGCGATCGGACTCTGGGGAATCGGTGGCGTGAGTTACATCGACAGCGATCCCGATCTGAGGGTTAATCGAGTACGCGGCCGTTTGGGCCCCGCGCAGTCCGATCTCTTCCTGCACGGTGGAGGCTGAAAAGACGGCCGCCTTAAGCCCCATTCCCGCCGCTCGTCGCAGCGATTCGACCACAACCCAAACTCCAGTCCGGTTGTCCATCGCCGGCCCGGTGATAAGCCCGTTGGCAAGTTCGACCGTATCCAGCCGGAGCGTGACGCTGTCTCCGACTTCGACCAGCGACTCGGCTTGCTGTCGGTTACTTGCACCGATGTCGATCCAAAGCGACTTGAGCTGAACCACCTTATTGCGTTCGGCTTCATCCAGCAGGTGAATCGCTCTCCGGGCGATTACTCCCGGAACCGGCCCGCGGCGGGACCAAACGACCATTTGCTGGCCGACCAGTTGCTGTGGATCCCAACCGCCAACCGGCTGGGTATACAGGTAACCATCCTCGTCAATATGAGAGATGATCAGCCCAATTTGATCAGCGTGCCCAGCCAGCATGATTCGAGTTTCCGCTTCTGGGTTGGCAGCCAGAATCAGATTCCCATGCAGGTCGGTCTCGGATTTTTTGGCGAAGGGGCTGCTGTACTCCCGGACGACGCGCTGCACGGGTTGTTCGAATCCGGAAACACCGGGCGTGGTCACAAGCCGGTGAAAAAATTGACGTGCGCTCTCTTCCATGAATCTTGGTCTCGATATTCAGTGAAATTTCTTGAGTCAGAGGTGCTCGCAGAACGGCGATTACGGTTTGGGTTCAGCGAGACGAGTCGCCAGATTAAGCGGCGACTTTGCCCAGTGCCGAAGACTTAAGGACTTCGATC
>JBJTQD010000322.1:0-2825 GCA_046075445.1 Planctomycetota bacterium | reverse complement strand
TCAGATAGGAGTATCGCCCCAACTGCGGATCGGCCAAGGAACTGTCGAGCAGCAGGCAGTGGGGGAGTCCCCGGAGCTTCTCCCAGGCCCGCTCAAGCGAGCAATCTGGGGGCAATTCGCAAATTTCGGGGACAAAGTGGTCGATCTTCAGGGCCCTCGCCTAACGGAATGATTACTACTGCCGTCATGATATTGGCTCGGAATCTACTCAACAACGGTCGCCCTTTCTCCAAGAGCCCCATAAAACGGTAGAATTACGGAGCAGGGGCGTCGCCTCGTACGCACCGGGTTGAGCAAGGCATCGTTTGCTCACCTTCATGGCAGTCGTCGGAAAGTTTGCGGCCACGTTTCCCGGGGTTCCCAAATCAGCGGAGTTACCACCACAAAGTGCTAGAGCGTTCCAAAAAGCAGGAAGTAAATCAGGAAGTCGCTGTTCTCGTGCGGGTCATTCTTCCCGGCTCGATCATTGAGGTCGACCCGCTGGAGGAATTGAGCGGGTTGGCTAAAACGGCCGGTGCGCTCGTCGTCGGCGAGCTAGTGCAAAAGCGAGAGACGCCGGATATCGCCTATTACATTGGCTCCGGCAAGACGGCAGAGTTGCAGCGGCTGGTCGAGTTTCACGCCGCCGATGTGGTCATCTTCGATAATGATCTTTCACCCGCCCAAAAAAGAAATCTGGAGCAGGAGTTGAAGGTCAAGGTACTCGACCGGACCGAATTGATTCTCGACATTTTTGCGACACATGCCCAAACCGGAGAGTCGCGACTCGCTGTGGAACTGGCTCAACTGGAGTACGCCCTGCCACGGCTGAAGCGAATGTGGACGCACCTTTCGCGTATCAAGATGGGCGTCGGTATGCGTGGTCCGGGTGAAAAGCAGCTGGAAGTTGACCGTCGCTTAGTTGAAAAACGGATTCATGAGCTGCGAACCGAATTGAATGAAATCGAGCGGCGCAAAGAGCGTCTGGTCCGCTCCCGACATGGAATGATGACTGTTTCTCTGGTCGGGTATACGAATGCCGGCAAGAGCACGTTGATGAATGCCCTGACCAATGCCAATGTTTTGGCCGAAGACAAACTATTCGCGACACTCGACACGCGAACGCGCCGATGGACGCTGCCTAGTTGGGGCCCGGTTTTATTGAGTGACACGGTCGGATTTATCCGTGACTTGCCCCACCATTTGATCGCCAGTTTCAAGGCAACGTTGGAAGAGGCCAATCAAGCCGACTTGCTGATGCATGTGGCCGATGCGAGCAGCCCCGCTGTCTTCCAGCAAATCAATTCGGTTTACGATGTGTTGCGTGACTTGGGGATCGACGAAAAAGACACGCTGTTGATCCTCAACAAAATTGATGCGATCGAGGACAAGGCCCAGCTTGATTCGATCCTCAATCGGTATCCCAATGGCGTGCCGATCAGCGCTCAGACTCGGGAAGGCTTCGACCAGTTACATAAAGTGGTCAGCGATGCGCTCAGCCGATCTTTCCGCGACGTGACGATTGAGACCGATATCAGCAACGGCAAATTGCTCGCTTACTTGAATGCTCATGGCGAAGTGCTGTCGACCCGATATGGCGAGCAGAAGATGCTTGTCCATTGTCGCTTGCCTGAAAAGTATCTTGGCTCTATTCGAGGCGAGAGTGTGCGTGTCTATTACGGTGGCCTGTCGGAGAATGGCGTCGTATTGAACGGTCATCCGGCTCCTGGTCTGCTTGACACGTCAGGCCTGCCCGGAGTGGATGCTCCAGCGAATAGCTCACTGCCCCCGAACGGTTGAGCTCTAAGGCGATTGCAGGATTGAGGAGTTCCAAAGCGTGGCCCGTCGGCAGTTGGCAGGAAAACGGATTTTGCTGACGGGAGCTTCCAGCGGGATCGGCTGGGCACTTGCGATCGAGCTCGCGCGACGTGGGGCGAGGCTGTTGCTGACTGCGAGGCGCGAAGAAAGACTGCGGCAACTGGTTGAGGAGATCGACCGCTGTAACGCCGAGGTCGTGCCCGAGATTTTGGCCGGAGATATTACCGAGCCCGGAGTTCAGCGGGAATTGGCGCATGCCGCTGAAGTTCAGCTAGGCGGCCTCGACGGATTGATCAATTGCGCGGGCGTCGGCGCGGTAGGGCGTTTTGATGCCGCGACCCCTGATCGCTTGCGAGAAATCTTTGAGGTCAATTTTTTTAGTGCTGTTGAGCTGACTCGCGTTGCACTACCGCTTTTAAAACTTGGAAACCAGCCGATCATTGTCAACATCGGCAGCGTCCTCGGGCATCGGGCTGTTCCTCTGAAGAGCGAGTACTGCGCGAGTAAGTTCGCGATGCACGGTTGGAGCGATGCGCTGCGGGCGGAATTGGTGGCCGATGGGATCGATGTGCTGCTGGTGAGTCCCAGCACGACAGATAGTGAGTTTTTTAATAATCTGATCGAGGACCGCACGGTGATGAATCACAAGGGTGCTCGGCCGATGTCTCCCCAGCGTGTCGCGGTTGCGACCGCGGTTGCGATGAGCCGCGGGAAGCACGAGATCATTCTCTCGCTTGGTGGCAAGTCGCTGGTTTGGTTAGACCGACTCTTGCCGACGCTCTCCGATTGGTTGATGGCTAGGTTCGCTAACGGGAAAAAATGAGTTGATAAGGTTCTGGGGTCACGCCCGACCGCGATACGCGAACCAATCACTCGCTCTCAGCTTCGACAGGAGTTTTTGTCTGATTCCGTAACACGACTCAGTTTTCTTTTAGCAATCTGGTCAGGCGCATTTAATTTTTTTAGCTCTAAGTTTCGGCGGAATCACGATTGCCATTTCGGCGAAGGTGAAGCGGCAAAAAAGCGGC
>JBJTQD010000321.1:0-2067 GCA_046075445.1 Planctomycetota bacterium | reverse complement strand
CCAGCGAAAAGCGATGGGCTGGCCTGCCAAACAGCTAAACGAATCATGAACCCAGCCTATCCACGTAAGTCGTATCAAGGGTTAATCTTCGATTGCGATGGGACGCTCACCGACTCGATGCCGGTCCATTACGTTGCCTGGCGGCGGACGATGGATCGCTATGAGATTCATTTTCCAGAGGAACGATTTTACGCCTTGGGCGGGATGCCCTCGGGGAAAATCGTTGAAGTGCTCGCTGCAGAGCAGGGGAGGGTGGTTGATTCCGCTATTGCCGCGCATGAGAAAGAAGAAGCGTTTCTCGAGCTGATCCACTTGCTCGAGCCGATTGTGCCAGTCGTCGAAGTCGTCCGCGCGTTTCAGGGAAAACTGCCGCTGGCAGTGGCCAGTGGAGGTTACCGCTCAATTATTTCCCAGCAGCTGAATCAAATTGGCTGCGGCGATTGTTTTGACGCGCTGGTAACGGCCGAGGATACGACTCGTCACAAACCCGAACCGGACGTTTTTCTCAAGGCAGCAGAATTACTGCGGGTTCCGCCGAGCGAATGCCTCGTTTACGAGGACAGTGACCTCGGACTCCGCGCCGCAGCAGCAGCCGGAATGGACGCAATCGACATCCGCAGTTTTCACCAGCCACGCAAACTGGTGCTTTGAGTCGCTAATAGTCGTTACCCGAGTTGACCGACCAATCTATCCGGCCACCACTCGATCTGGTGTCGGTGGAGCCCTGACTAGCCAGCTAACGAGTTCGCGTTTCGGTTGGACGGGTCATCGTCCGCGATGTGCTCGTGCGAGTTTGGGGCTGAGCCGCAGTTCGAGTTGTGGCGCGAGTTGTGGTGCTCCGAGGAGCCGACGTCCGCGGCATCGAGGTACGAGCCGGCGTTGGACTGACGCGAGTAGCGCCTTCAGCGGGGACGTAGCTGGGAGCCGCATGCTCACTGTGACCGCCGCAATTGCAGCCGCTGGAGTGCATCACGGCTCCGCCTTCTTCCATCACACCGCCGCAGTCGCTGCATCCGCTTGCGCATCCGCCGCCGCAGTTGCCACAGCCGCACTCGTCGTAATTTTGGTACATCCGTTTGCCGTACAGGGCAGGGACCAGATTGCGCGGCAACAGTGCGCCGGGTGCCCAGCAAGGAGCACAACCAATCGCTGCACCACAATCAGCCGCACCGCAGTAGGCTCCGCCTTCACATGGCTCAGCACAAGCGGGCGGATAACTTCGCCATTCGCCGTAGTAGACTTCGCCGCAGCCACCACCGCCGCAGACGAGGTTTCTTTTTACTTGCCGCAAGGCCTCAATCGGACCAAGAGGCACCACGTAACCACCAACGTAACCGCCATCGCAGTCGCCGCAAGTGTCGCAGGCCATTCCGCCACCACAGGGACCACAGCCCACAGGTATCGCGCAGCCAACGGACGCCAAACAAACGCCCATTCCCAAAAGCAGAAACATAGTGCGGATCATTTCAGGCCCCCAACGTCCGACATCAGCCCAGCTGCACAGTAGAAGCAGCCAGCCTTGCATACAACAAAGTGACGAAATTAGGACGTGGTCATTCCCCCCAATCAGCGGCAAGCACACGTCTCAGCTTTTGTTATCGGCAATCAAATTCGATACAATGATCAAAAATTGCCTCTACGGCAGACTTTCCCAAAGCTCCCCAGTTTGTTGTCATGCAAAAGAAACACGAGTTGCGAATGAGTCGAACCTCCTTGTTTTCAAAGCTCGCATTCATGCTTTTGGCAACACTGCTGGCCAGCGGATGCCAGCCCTCCGTGCCTGCTCCCGCCAAACAACTGGTTGGTAGTTGGGTGCTTTCCCAGCCCGAGCGCCTCGCGGACCGAATCAATCAAGCAAACACCGGGCTTCCTCGCCCAGAGTCCGAGTCGGACGAGCCTGTTCCCGATAGTGGCGGCTCTAAAATGTTGCTTGAGTTCCGCGCTAACGGAAGCTTGCGAACCGTCACCGACATGGGCCAACTCCAACAAGAAAAGCAGGGAACTTGGACTTTCGTTTCCGACTCTGGTGGTGGAAAGAAGCTAGCGATTCGCTGCTTGCTGAATCAG
>JBJTQD010000320.1:0-5515 GCA_046075445.1 Planctomycetota bacterium | reverse complement strand
CTCAGTTCCTCTTGATTCGGGCCCGCCGCCAGAAGCACACGATCGAAGGCTTGCTGCTCGCATTGGCCGATATCGATCGCATCATCCAAATCATTCGGCAGTCGAAAACGCAGGCCGAAGCGAAACAGGGTTTGATGACGGTCGAATGCCCCGCCGCGATGATGCAGCGAGCACTGGGTGACGAGGGTTTCGCTGCGTTCCAGCAGGAACGCGGTGTGTCTGACAATTACACGCTGACTCCGGTCCAAGCCGAAGCCATTTTGAAGATGACCCTTGGCCAGTTGGTCAACCTCGAACAAGAACGACTGGGCAATCAGTACAACGAATTGCTCAACGAGATCAAGGAATATCTCCGCATCCTCGGCGAGGACGGGGCGATTCAGAAAATCATCCGCGAGGACATCGTCGAGATTCGCGACAAGTATGCCGACAAACGGCGCACCGAGATCACGGGCGAAGAGTTGACTGAAGTGGTCGACGAAGACCTGATCGAAGAAGAAAACATGGTCGTTTCGATTAGCCATCGCGGCTATATCAAGCGGACCCCGGTCAGCACTTACCGAGCCCAAAAACGGGGCGGCAAGGGTATTAAAGGCGCCAAGTTCGAGGATGAAGATCCAATCGAACACGTCTTTGCCGCAAGCACGCACGACTTCTTGTTGTTCTTCTCGACCAAGGGTCAGGTCTACTGGCGAAAGGTGCACCAATTGCCGCAACTCGGTCGCGAGAGCCGCGGCCGCGCGATCATCAACCTGCTCGACCTGGACGAGGACGAGCGGATCGCCGAGTGCCTCGCGATTCGCGACTTCAGCGCCGAAGGTCACTATCTGATCATGGCAACTCGCAAGGGGCTGATCAAGAAAACGCCGCTCTCCTCCTATGGTCGCCCGCGCAAGGCGGGCATCATCGCGATCAAACTGCGCGAGGACGACGAGCTAATCGATGTCGTCGTCGCCAAGACCGGCGATGAGATCCTGCTTTCAACTGCCTCCGGCATGGCAATTCGTTTTGACGAGTCCGATGCCCGGCCGATGGGCCGAAATACCAGCGGCGTAAAGGGGATTACGCTCAGCGAAACCGACGAAGTGGTCGGGATGGTAGTTGTCGAGCCCGAAGGAACACTGTTGACGGTTTGCGAACGCGGCTACGGCAAGCGAACCACCTTTGGTGTGAAGACTGCGGCGGAGGGCGAAGAAGATACGAGCAGCAGCAACCGCTACCGCACCCAACGCCGTGGCGGCAAGGGTATTCGCGATATCAAAACGACCGAACGGAACGGTAAGGTTGTCGCGATTGTTCCGGTGGGAGACGAAGACCAAATCCTCTTGATGACGACTCGGGGCAAATTACAGCGACTCGCTTGCCGCGACATCAAGTCAATCGGACGCAACACTCAAGGCGTGCGGATCATGCGAATGGACGACGGCGACTTGCTGGCGGCTGTCGTCAAAGTCCCACCCGGCGAGGAAGGCGAAACGGCTGCTGTCGAATCGGATCCGACTGACAACGGTACCGGTGAAGCCCCGGCCGAAAATGGTGCTCCAACCGAGTAAGCCTTGGCCGCAGGGCCTGCTTTGTCATATCGACAAAAATCGCGGGAATGGAATCGAAACAAAAAGCTGCGTGTCCGCTTGGAGGCGTTGCTGGATAGCGGTGCTGGCGATTGCTCACTGAAGTCGATTTTCGGGCCACTGAAAATCTGCGGCTGAGCAGGTCGCCAGGACTGCTTCTCATCTCAATTGAATCAGGAAGACATCCATGGAAATCGCAATTATCGGGACTGGCTATGTCGGTCTCGTCACAGGAACTTGCTTTGCTGAAAGTGGCAACCACGTCACTTGCGTTGACATCAACGAGCAGAAGATTGAGCGATTGAGACAGGGACAAATACCGATTTACGAACCGGGTTTGACCGAAATGGTGCTGCGCAATGCCAAGGCGGGCCGACTGCGGTTTTCCACGGATGTGGCTGACTCGGTTCGCAAGGCGAGAGTCGTCTACCTCGCCGTGGGCACCCCACAGGGAGACGATGGAAGCGCCGATCTCTCTGCACTGCGAAGCGTCGTCGACTCCCTTGCTCCGAACTTGCGTGATGATGCAGTGATCGTCACCAAGAGCACGGTTCCAGTCGGCACTAACGCCTGGATCTACGACCGGCTCCAGTCATTAAACAAGCGAGTTTACGCCGTCGCGAGCAATCCTGAATTCCTGAAAGAAGGCGCGGCGATCAATGACTTTATGTATCCCGACCGCGTGGTGGTTGGCGTCCGCGAATCCGAGACGGGCGAATTGCTGCGCGAGCTCTACTCTCCGTTCCTGAGAACCGACAAGCCCTTCTTGGTGATGTCTCCGGAGAGTGCCGAACTGACCAAGTATGTCGCCAATGCGATGCTGGCGACCAAGATTAGCTTCATCAATGAAATGGCCAACCTCTGTGAACGGATGGATGCGGATATCAATGACGTGCGCCGCGGCATTGGCCACGACCAGCGGATTGGTTTCCAATTCCTTTTTCCCGGTGTGGGCTATGGCGGTAGCTGTTTTCCGAAAGACGTGCGGGCTCTCAGTGCAATGGCCCGCAACCATGGCGTGCAGCCCGAAATCCTGACTGCCGTGGACCAAGTCAACAACCGGCAGAAACATGTGTTGATGGAGAAAATCAACCTGCATTTCCGAGGCAATCTTCAGGGAGTTCGCTTCGCCGTCTGGGGTTTGGCTTTTAAGCCCAAGACTGACGACATCCGCGAGGCACCAGCGCTCGTGCTGATTGAGTCACTGCTGGAGAAAGGTGCATCCGTTTGCGCGTTCGACCCCGAAGCACTTGAAAACGTACGCCATGAACTGGGCGACAGAATCAGTTATGCGGAGCAGGCGATGGACGCATTGAAAGATGCCGATGCGCTGGCGATCAACACCGAATGGGACGTTTTCCGCCACCCGGAATTTGAAGAGATCGCGGCGGCCCTGAAACAGAAATTAATTTTTGACGGGCGGAATTTGTACGACCCGAAAAATCTGCGGCAGCTTGGGTTCACTTACTACTCGATTGGTCGCCCAACAGTCCGCCCTTAGTTGGCTTGGCCTGCGAACATTGAACGATTGCTCGATGCGGGGAAAACATGACGGTTTGTCGGCAGAGCAGGGGAGCAGCCGCTCATGATGACTCCCAACTGGAATGGCCGGGAGCCGGGAACGAGCCCCAGTTTCGCCGCGCGCTGACCAACTGGTTCCGTAAGCATCAGCGAGATATGCCTTGGCGCGACCAGCCGAGTGGCTACCGCGTCTGGGTCAGCGAGATCATGCTGCAGCAGACACAAGTCATCACTGTGATTGATTATTTCAACCGGTTCATTTCCAAATTTCCCACGGTCGCCAAACTTGCTGCCGCCGATGAAGCTGAGGTGCTCAAACTGTGGGAAGGGCTTGGTTACTATCGCCGTGCCAGGCAACTCCATGCAGCCGCCAAACAAATCGTCGCCGATCACCGCAGCGAATTTCCCGAGAGCTTTGAGCACGTGCTCGCACTGCCCGGGGTCGGCCGCTACACGGCGGGCGCAATCATGTCGATTGCCTTCGACCGTCCGTTTCCGATTCTCGAAGGGAATACGATTCGGGTCTACGCCCGTTTGCTTGGAATGAAAGCGAACGCGCGTGAGAAACAGAGTGAGCAGACGCTTTGGGCTTTCTCTGAGTCTCTACTTCCCAAGGGAAAGGGAGCGCGGGATTTGAATCAAGGCTTGATGGAACTGGGCAGCGAAATCTGTCGGGTCCGCCAGCCCGATTGTTTGAAATGTCCGGTGCGGGCTTGGTGCCGCGCCTTACTGAAGGGATTCAGGAAACGTTACCGGTGCTTACTCCGCGGATGGAATATCAATCCCGGCACGATGCTTTGGCTGTCGTCTCTCGCAACGACCGGTACCTACTGAGACAATGCGGAGCGGGCGAAAACTGGACGGGGCTTTGGGATTTCCCAAGGGTCACGCTGGGCGAGCCGACAGCAGAGTCTCGTCGAGTGAGCCTTGAGGACCAAGTCGCCGCGCGGATGAAGACCGAGTTTGGCTTGAAATTGGCCGTCGAACCCTCGACGAAGCGACTTCGGCATGCGGTCACCAAGTACCGCATCACGCTCGATTGTTTTCGGGGCCGAATCGAAGGACGTTTACCAGCGGGCGCGAGGGATTTTGCTTGGGTTTCCAGCGAGGAACTGGGAACGCTCCCCTTAAATGCAACAGGGAGGAAGGTTGCTAATTGGGTTCTCGCAGCGAGTTCGAAAAAGTGATCGGCTTTTTCAAGCAGAGCAGGTCGCCCCGAGGGCAGAATGGATCTGGGCGACAGTTCTCTTCGACATCAACATTTGAATCAGGTTTTGGATTTTTAGTTTGAATCATGCGAGGTCGAGCTTGAAAACCGCAATCATCATTCCCGCCCGACTTCAATCGACTCGGTTGCCGCGCAAGATGTTGCTGGCGGAGACAGGGCGTCCGCTCATTCTGCATACGGTCGAAGCAGCTCGCCGGTGTCGCTTAGCGAACCGCGTATTGGTTGCAACTGATGACCGAGAGATCCTGGAAGCGGTCGAGCGTTTTGGCGGCGAAGCCGTCATGACCGACCCGCAGCACACCAGCGGCACGGACCGGATTGCTGAAGCGGCCGCCGCGGTTCCTGATTGCGAATTGATTGTCAACCTGCAGGGTGACGAGCCCGAAATGAATCCCGATGCAGTTGATCGGGCAATTGACCTGCTGCGACGATCGCCCGCCGCCGATGCGGCTACGGTCGTCTGCCCGATTCGCGAGCGCTCGGTGCTGGACGATCCTGCTTGTGTCAAAGTCGTCCTGCGTCACGACGGACGGGCACTTTACTTCAGTCGCAGTCCGATCCCTCACCCGCGGAATTGGAACCCGGAGATGCTGGACCGCGAGCCACCGCTGTTTTGGCAACATCTGGGCCTGTATGTCTACCGGCGGGAATTTCTCAGCAAATTTTCCGGATTGCCGGCTTCTTCGCTGGAGCAAACGGAAATGCTCGAGCAACTGAGAATCCTGCAAGCTGGTGGGGAAATCGTCGTCGCGATCGTGGAAAAACAGGCAAAAGGTATCGATACGGCGGAGGATTACCGAGCCTTTGTCAGCCGTCTGGGCAAGTGTTAAAATTTGGGTTGTCGACCGATCGTGCCGAGTGCCGGTGCAGGGAAGTCGCTAACTGGCGGAGCGAGGCGACTGGCATTTCTGGTTTCTTGTTCTTGCCGCGTTGATTTCTTTTCCCGATGCGCTGATTCGGGGAAGTGGCTATTAGGATTGTCGGCTGCCTGCTGGGTAGCCAGTTCTTGGTTGGGGGGATTATCAGGATGGCGAAGTACATTTTTGTTACGGGTGGCGTGGTCAGCTCTTTAGGCAAAGGTCTGACGAGTGCTTCGGTTGGAATGCTGCTCGAGCGGCGCGGTTTGCGGGTCAAGATGCAAAAGCTCGATCCGTATATCAACGTCGATCCTGGGACGATGAGCCCCTACCAGCAC
>JBJTQD010000319.1:0-9890 GCA_046075445.1 Planctomycetota bacterium | reverse complement strand
GGAATGATCGCGAAACATCCTTGAGCAACGCCAAACCCCGCGAATTGCGTTTTGATCGCTTTTAATTGGCTTAGCTCGTTGCGAATGAACAGAATCTTCGCCTTTCGGACCTCCTCCGGGTCGAGTCCCGAGAGGCCCGCAACAAAAAGCTGCAATTTCTCCGGTGTCAGACCTGCCTGAATTTCATTCATCATTTTCGTGAGCTATCCCATCTGCAGAATCGTTTGGTTTGTCCATCATATTCGCTTTGTTCAGCCGAATCTTGTCGCCGTTTTTTAATTCCAACCTTCGTTTCGCAGGCGTCGCGGCTGAGACCGCCCCAGTCTCCGTCACAAACAACTGCTCAAAACAGTTTTTCACCCGGCAGCTTCGCCGCTTGCCGAATCCAATCCGCGAACAGTCGCTCGTCTAACTCATCCTGCTCATGGATATGCACGTAGCGAACTTCGGGCTGTTTTGAAGTGACTGGCGGATTGGGACGAAGCGATGTCCCTTTGAAGAACGAAACTTTGATGTAACTGGTTAAGCAGTGAAACGCGACAAACCAGCCTTGCTCACCGGCGCCATAAAAAGGCGTGTTCCAGCGAACCGCCTTTCGCACGCCGGGAACCGTTTTGGAAATCAGCGAGTCGAGTTGATTTCCCACCCGCTGTTTCCATCCCGGCATGGCCGAGAGATACTGCTGTACAACCGCGTCCCCGTCACCTTTGGCGATTTGGGGGTTGCCGCCCGAGAGTAGTTTTGTCTTTGGCGATTCACTCGAACGTGTTTCTTTGCGCGGAGTCTTGGAGCCTCGAGTAGTAGATGGTTGTTTAGATGGTTTCAAATTTCGGGGCTCGCCAAAAAATGGTTTAGGTTTTTGCGCAGACAATTTTTAGGTCGTGGCAAGTTATTATTTGGTCATTTTATTGGACACAGTCGCGGCTGGATTGTACTCGACGCTCCCATTCCACTCGCATTTTCTGGTACCCGGCAGCATCTTCTGGTGTGGGCAATTTGGCAAGCGATTCATCGTAAAAACCTTTCACCCTGCTCGAGAAATCGAGCACGGCGTTTTGCCAAGCCTTCATCGGGAAACGGAAAATGGTTCCATCAACGGTCGTCAGGCAGATTTCCCCGGCTTCGTGTTTGATGAAAAGGTTGAGTCCCTTGGGGCAGCCGACAATCAACACATCGTCACTCCCCGTGTCGTACATCGCATGGCCACAGCAAGGAAAAAGCTGATCGCCGACCGGAGTATCGGAAGTGTGGTCCCGCTCCAGAGTGCGCAGCAAATAAATCGCTGCCGCGCTAACAGTAAAGTCGCCAGCCTCGGGGGTGATCACGGGCACCCAGTCAATCACTAAACTGACCGGTGAATGAGCGCATAGGTCGCCAGGGTCGTCGTTGCCGTCGTCCTTCACCCAGTGCAACCGAGTTGGCGCGAGTTCAATCATGAATTTCTCCAAAGTTTGCTTCGCACGGGGGCATGTAACGGATTGCTTATCCGCTCAGTCAACAATAAATAACTTTGCCCCGATGCTGGTCGATGACCGATGAGACTCGGCGTTGTCGGCGACTTGATAGGAGACTCCCGGCGTTAAGCGAAACTGGCGTCCATCTTGCAGTTCCGTGTCGAGTTCTCCCTCTAGGCAGAGCAGCACGTGCCCTTTCGAGCACCAGTGGTCCGCCAAGTAGCCGGGCGAATACTGGACTATCCGCACGCGGATCGGACCAAAGTGCTGCGTTCGCCAGTAAGCCACTCCCGTCTCACCTGGGTGTTCTGTCACGTCGATCTTTGCCCAGTCGGTAACAACGAAAGGAAGATTCGTGATTTGCATTCGTTGCGACTCCAGTTTCTTGCAGTGCTTAGTGAATGGATGGCCGGGCACCTGGGTGGGCGATTTCCGCACGAGATTTAGCGGACTAGCGCAAGATCACTTCGGCTCGATCGTCACTTTGGTGCGGACCGAATTGGCAATGAAACACTCTTCGTGAGCAGAGTGATGGATCGCCTCTACGGTTGCCGCGTCAGGTTGCTCTCCATCCCAATCTACCCCCGGGCGGAGGCAAACTTCCAGCATGACGAGCTTTCCGGCTTCGTTCCGGCCCATCCGCCCTTCGGCTAGGTCAAAGTAACGATTTACACGCAACCCCTTTTTTGCCGCAAGCGAGAGAAACCAAAGCATGTGGCAACTTGAAAGAGAGGCCACAAACGCCCCTTCCGGATCAACTGCACTCGCGTCGGACATCGGCAGCGGAACAATGTGCGGAGAAGACGAAGCGACGACTTCGGCCCCACCATCGAAAGTCCAGCGGTGAACTCGTGAATAACGATTGTCGGTAAACAAGGCTTCGTGCCTGGCCCACTCAATCTTTACCGGGATCGCAGTCATTTGATTGGTTTCCTCAGCGGGCTGAGTTTCTGGATTCTGCGAGCAGCAGTTTCTTTCTCGCAGCGGTGTATTTCCACCAAACTTTCGGTGGTTTGCCGTTCATGAAGTCGACCGCCGACATGAAGACGTCGAGCACGCAAGGGTCGTGACGTACGCCTGTCTGCTGATTAAGGCGCTGGTAGAGGACAACCGGATCGCGACCAGCCAAGTCGCTCGGTTTGCGGACGCCGATCGAACGAAGGTCGCCGGCGATGGACGGACCAACGTTCGGCAGGTCCGTTAACTCGATCGTTTGGCTGCGTTTGACTTTAGCGGGATTCATAACTTGGACCGTAGATTAGTTGTCTTGGCTGGGCGACTTTAATTCTTTTCTTGATACTCTACCCCGCAAGCCCAGCAGGTGGAAAAGCCCGCGTCAACCGTTTCGCCGCAATGGCAAGTCCATTCGGGGACCGGAGTTTCTTTGCGGTTGTTGAGATAATTGTTCTTGATCTCCGTCGCCCGATTCAAGTCGGCATCGAGGACCAGTACTTCAATCGAAATCGCAGCAATCCTTCCAAACAGCGAAGCGCCGATTACGTTGGCGGAATTTTCATTCGAGACCGATGCCCGAATACCGTTGGCTTCAAGTTCCGCGCGGAGTCGGTGCGCCTCGGAAGGGTTGTCAAAAGTCGCCAGCACGACGAGCTTTTCATTTTGCCGTTTGGAAGATTCTTCAGTCATCCGTTTCGGTCCCTGAGGGTGACGATTCGATTTCCTGTCCGCTCAATTAGGAAAACACTTAATCCAGCCTGTTAAGAGTCAGCGCCGTCAGGGCCCCGGACCGCTCCGGCAGCTAGTTTTCCTCCAAGTAGTCCGGCTGGCAAGTAAGCACCGATCAAATCCAGTACTGCAAACCAGATTGGCCCGCCGTACGACGTCACCATCCAGATCCCGCCGAGCAAGAAAAAGAGGCTGACGCCGAGAGCCCAAACCAGCTTTCGGCTGGCCGCAATTTTGGCTGCGACGAAAGCTCCAGCCAGCGTTCCCAGTGCGTGAGCCAGCCAGGGAGCGAGAAAGTTTATTGGCTTGAGCAGCATCAGATTCTCGCCGAACTTCTCCATATCCGACATGTCGACCCCCTCGGGAACGGGAATCAACAGCGGTCCAGCGATAATGATCGCCATGTTGACGACACTGCCAACGACAATTCCGGACAGCACGGCAGCAAGGTTTCTCCAAACGGCTGGCATCCGTAAGCTCTGCGAAAAGTGAAGGTTCAGTATCGACTCCTCGATCGTATCCAAAACCGATCTCAGCTTCGAGCACCCTTCGAAACCGGCCCAGATATTGGGAGAGTTCCTCCATGGCGGGTGTTGATCATCACCCATCAGCAACAAAGGTCGCTGCGGCCGTGCCACTCGTGCTTGATGTTGCGCATCAGCAAGGCGCAATCGAAACCTAGCGAACCCTCGGGGAATTTCGAGCGGTCGTCGAAAAAAGTCGATTCGATTCGCTCGATCTCCAGCGGCTCGACTTGCCAAGTCGAACAGCGAAGTTCCAGCCCATCATAACGCCCCGCATCACGCGTGACCGAATACCCCAGCGATCCTTCTGCGAAAAACTGAGACGCTTCCGCCAAGTTCTCGAAGACTGAAGAACGGGGCAAATCCTTGGCGACCACTCCGGAGACATGCAGTCGCATCGAATGGTCGTCGCTCACCACGCTGACCGAAACCCGTTCTGGAGTTTCCTGTACAGCGAACTGGGCGTGATTGTGAACGCCGGGGAACACGGTTCCGCCCGCCCAGGTGTTCAGCCGCGAACTGGTATCTCGTCGAGGGATGTAGACACCTTGGAGAAGTTTGCCATCAGCTTCCCACTCCACGGCAATTCGATGGGCTGCATTCTCCGAGCGAATCCCCCAAGGCAATGGCAAGAATTTGGGGCGGACGCCGGCGAGCCGAATCAGGCAGATCCCCGCCAGAGCCATCCCGTGGGCAAGTTTGGGGCGAAAGGGTTTCGGTAGAAGCCGGGCGATCACTTCCGGTTCGACGTGATAATTCGCGAGAATTCGCCGTTCAATCACACCTTTGATGACCGGAATCTTCATGGCTCGCTCGGGTTTAGGCTGAAAGAACACCCGCCTTATAAACCGAAATGGAGTGGCCGACCTAACTGTCGACTTCAGCGAGAGTTGGATGAGTGCAGCTCACCTTGGATGCCCGGATTTGCCGCGGTAGGCGCCGGCTTTTGAATCGCCGAGTTCCCCTGAATCAGGAGTGCCGTCACGATCAGCAAAATAATACAAGCGAAACCAGCTTGAATCTCGTTAAAGGCTCTTGTGAGCAGTAGCAGCAAATACAAACTTACCGCAGCTCCGCAAATCAGCAGTCCCAAGGAGCCGAGCCCCAGCGAAACAGTTAAGACTAGCGAGATCAGCGCGAGTATAAAACAGGCCCAGCCACGCATCTTTCCTCGGCTCAAAGAATTGCAGTCCCGATGGTACTGACGATTCAGCAGGATGTCGTAGAGCAAGTTGTTCGAGTCGGCCAGAAAAAGCAGATCGGCCGGATTTCGGCCGAGGTGAGCGTAGGCCTTCTCGGTTGCGTCTTCGATCGAGTCGGCTTTTAAAAGCGGGGCACTGACTTCTCGCAAGGAGCCGAGAATACCCGCCTCCTCGTCTCTCGCCGCGTAATCGATTTGCGGAGCACCATTCGTCGAGATGTAAATCAGGTACTGCACGGCCTGAGTCATAGGTTTTTTTGACAAGGCTTGGGTAAACCTCCGCAAAAGTCGATTCGAATGGGAATCCTCAATGAGAACCCGGCTCGAAAGCGACCGCTTTGAAAACTGCGCTATTGTTGAACATTCTTAACCCGTGCCAACCCAAAAGCAAAAATCACGGTCCAGCCCAACTGCGGATTCGCGACTGCGGGCGAGGCGGTCTCGCAATTCCTGACCTTTTTCAGGCCAAGGTTCGATATGAACGCGTCCGTCCAGGATTTTCGTATTTCCGACGACGATTTCATCTCCCGCCGCGAGCAGGACGATCGCGTCATCAACCGCATTGACCCAGTCAGCGTCGACACCACCGGGATTCTGCAGCCTCGCAATCTGAACCATCCAGCCAAAAGAAAGAATGTCTTCATTCAATTGAAATCGGATTTCCTTGGCCAACTCTTCGACCTGTCGCATATGTTCCTCTCTTTTTAATCGCGGCCGCGCCGAGGCACTAATCGGGACTCTTTTCCACGGTCGTCTCCCAACCGTCGTAATTTCCGGAGAGCGATGCGGCTAATTCGAACAGCTCCAGAGTCACTTGATTGATTGACTCCCAATCGACATGGTCGATCCGCTCGAACGCGACTCCATAATGATTTTCCAGGCCGGGGTCATCCTCTAAGGTTTGTTCTGTGACGTCGAAGCCTTTCTCCCTGATCGCTGAGACAAACTGATCCCGCGAAGACTCATTGGGAAGATAAGCCCAGTGGGAGACGGTCCGCTTTTTCTCGAGCGTATCGCCATTCTGTACAAGCAGTTCCAGCAGTTGGCGATTTTGGATTTGTTGCCAGTCGCCGGGGCCCGGGTAAAGCAATCCACTGTAAAGGTTCCAGTCTCCATAGCCTTCGCTGGAAACTTCCCATTCATAACTGGGATAATCAGCCATGCAGCGGGTAACCGTTTCTTCGAAGCCGGCGAAGCTCGGAGCGTAGAAGAAAAATTCCCGGCGCCCATCGGTCGTGATTCGACCAGCCAGCACAGCGTCCAGCGAACTCTGCACTGCTTCCGTCAGAGCTTCCTCGATCGGAGCGAACTTTTCCGATTCCTCTTCATCTGGCAATCCGGTTTCGCCGGTGCTCTCAAAGTAGATCCAGACCCGCAGCAGCCAACACCTGTCATCATCCGGTACTCGATTGTTGATCCCGACGTCAACCAGAATCGAAGCGAGTTTGTCATTGACGCTCGTAAAGTAAAACTCCCATTCTTCGGACATTGAAGCGCCTCTATGGTTGGAGTAATAACGGATGGCTCGAGAAATATTCAGTGCATTCCAGGTTTTGCTTCAACGACCGCAGTCGGCGACACCAGACTGCCAGTTCGCACGAGTTAGCTGACGCAATGCGCTCTGGCAGTTGGCTCGCCATCGAAACAAGAAATGCTTCCGGGGGGCAGCTACTTTTTCCCCAAGACCTTCCAGAGTATCGCGCCGATCAAGACAACGAAGAAAATCATGGCAGCAATTCGTCCTAAGTTAAAGGCAGCAGCATTTCCCTCCTGTTGAGCAAGCAAAGAAAAAATCGTCATGGTCAGAGAGTTCATAACGGCTCCTTTTTTCGCGGGGCGAGTTGTTGATTCGACTCTCCCCTCGGTGGCAAAATAGGTCAGAATACACCCCCATAAAATAACCTATTTTTCGGTCTCTAGCAGAACCGAGCGGCCGGTTGCGCCCGCCTTCAGTCCCCGCTTAACCCGGCCTCAACTAGCTTTACTTACTTTAACCTTCTTCAGCGTCCATCAGTGGTTCACTCTGCTTTTCTCTTCCCATTAGTGCCGATAAGTGGTTTCTCTTTTAATCCTCTGGTCACTTACCGATACTGAACCATCACTCTTGGGTTCGCCTTGGTGAGCCGCAGCGACTAAACTAGCACGTCTCATTTACGCCGTAATTCTCGATTGAAACCTGATTTGAATGGATAAGACATACGTCGGCCTGGTCGGCATGGGTAACGTTGGTGCAGGAGTCGCCCGCTTGTTGCTGGACCACGGCGATCGCACTGCTCGACACGCCGGAAGAATTCTCTGGATTCGTCACGTCGTCGTCCGCGATATCCACAAGCCCCGCCCGGTAGAGTTGCCGGCTGGTCTGCTGACCGATGACCTCGAACGACTGCTGAACGACAAGTCGGTCAGCGTTGTCGCGCATCTCGTGGGCGGGATCGAACCGGCGCGGACCATCATGCTGAAGTTGCTGGAAAACGGCAAAGATGTGGTCACGGCCAACAAGGCATTGCTGGCCGAGCACGGACCGGAGCTATTTGACCGGGCGCGCGCACTTGGCCGCTCGATTGCTTTCGAAGCGAGCGTCGCCGGCGGCATCCCGATCATTGCAAACATTTCGCAGTGCTTGAACGCCAATCGCGTCGAGTCGCTTCGCGGAATTCTCAACGGAACGAGCAACTACATCATCACGCGAATGAGTGAAGAGGCGACCCCGTTTGCCGAGGCTCTCGCGGCCGCCCAGCGATTGGGATTTGCCGAAGCCGACCCGGCGATGGACCTCGATGGCACGGACGCGGCCCAGAAACTCGCAATCCTCGGCCATCTCGCTTTCGGAGCTGCCGTACGCTGGGACCAAATCCCCCGCCGTGGAATCGATGATGTGGCCGCTATCGACTTGGCCTTTGCCTCGCGGTTTGGCTATCGCGTCAAGCTGGTCGCTTACGGACAACTCGAAGGACGGGCGTTGCAGATGCGGGTCGCGCCGATGCTCGTTCGCGCCGGCACGCCGCTGGCCGAGGTTCGCGAAAATTACAACGCAGTCAGTGTCGTCGGTGACTTCGTTGGCCCGGTCTTTTTCCATGGACAGGGAGCTGGCCCGTCGCCAACCGCATCCGCCGTTGTCGCTGACATGATCGACACCGCCGTCGGACGCACGCGAATTACTTTCCAAACACTCAAGCTCTGGTCCGACATGGAGTCGCCCGTAACGGTGCAGCCGCCGGGACAGCTGAGCGGGAAGTTTTATCTTCGCTTCAATGTGGTCGAACATCCGACGATGCTTGCCGATGTAGCGAGTGTCTTGAATCATCACGGCATCTCGATCGCCACGGTTTACCAGCAAGATCTCGAGGACGATCCTACTGCTGAATTGCCGTTGGTATTGATGACCCATCGCACCACCCTCGCCGCCGTGGAGGGAGCAGCCAAAGACCTGACTCGCTTTGAATTCGTCCGCTCCGAAATCGAGCGATTACAGATCCTTGATTGACAGGAAGCTTGCTCTTTGGCGGATTGTCCATGGGTAAGCCCGCTGTTGATTGATTGGTCACGCGGATGCCAAGCCGGGTTTCACAAAGCGGGCCCGGATTGTTAGATTGGGTGGCTTTGCCAAACGGAATAGAAACAGAACGGCTCGCTTCCCCGGCGTTGAATTGGCCCGCCCTATAGCCAACATCGCAGCATTCCCGAAGGTGTTTGGGAGCGGGAATCTTCAGGTTAAGGATTGGCCCCGAATGAAATATGTGATTGTGATCCCCGACGGCGCGGCCGACGAGCCTCAAGAGAGCTTGGGTGGAGCGACTCCACTGGAAGCCGCCAAGACGCCGAACCTTGATCGACTTGCTCAACTTGGCTGCGTCGGACGAGCCAATCACACGCCGCGGCAACTTCCTGCGGGCTCCGATGTTGCTAACCTCAGCTTGCTCGGCTTCGACCCCGTCGCCAACTACTCTGGCCGCGCTCCGATCGAAGCCGCCGCGCAGAAGATTCCGCTCGGCGATAGCGATTGGGTCGTTCGCTGTAATCTGGTCACAGTCGTCGACCAAGTGATGCAGGATTTCACCGCTGGACATATCAGCACCGAAGAAGCGACGGAATTATTGGCCGCCGCTCAATCGCACCTCCCAGCGGAATCGCCGCTGCAATTTTTTCCCGGAGTCAGCTACCGCAACCTGCTTGTCTATCGCCCTGCCAGTGACTCAAAGGCTCCCTTTTCTCGCGATACACGAGCCACACCGCCCCACGATCTGACGGATCGCGAAGTCACCGAAGATTTTCCGCGCGGGCCGGGAAGCGATCTGCTCTGCGACCTGATGGGCGAGTCGGTCGCTTGGTTTGCCAAACATCCGGTCAACGAACGCCGTATCGCCAGCGGCAAGCGTCCCGCCTCGAACGTCTGGCTCTGGGGACTCGGAAAGAAACCGCGACTCAGCTCGTTTCGTGAACTCTATGGAATTCGGGGAGCGATGATCACGGCGGTCGATCTGCTTCGCGGATTAGCCGAACTGGTTGGCTGGGAGAATATCACGGTGCCCGGCGCAACGGGCTATCTCGACACCGATTACGCAGCTAAAGGCCAAGCCGCGATCGCGGCCTTGCAGAAGTTCGATCTGGTTTGCGTGCATATCGAAGCGCCCGACGAAGCGGCTCATCAGGGCGATGTGACAGCCAAGATTGCGGCCCTCGAAGCGATCGACCAAAAGATAGTTGGCCCCGTGCTCGGGGCACTGCAGTCCCAAGGCGAGTGGCGGATGCTGGTGACTCCCGATCATCCCACTCCTTGCCGGACCAAGACTCACAGCCACGGCGATGTGCCGCTGGTCGTTGCCGGCAGCGGCCTGCAAGCCGATTCTAGTCAGTCTTACGGCGAGACCACCGCAGCGGGCTCTCCGTTGGCGTTTCCCCAAGGCCACAAGTTGATGCCTTGGTTTCTCGGGAAGAAGTCGTAGGTAGGGTGGGTCGTATCCGCAAAGGAGGAGTTCTATCGGATTGTCGGGTGACGCCGTGCGCACCCACCCTTTCTCTACGTAGCGT
>JBJTQD010000318.1:0-7461 GCA_046075445.1 Planctomycetota bacterium | reverse complement strand
GTTGCTTACCCTCACCCTCGCTCATCCTTGGTGCCTCCGTGCCACTGTGAGAGGTCCTCTTCCGGTTTTCGATCGACGATTCACTAGGAAACGACTCACCATGGATCAGGAAGCGAAAAGCTGGCTGGGACTTCCGCTGTGGTCGGTGCAGCTCAGTCGCTGGCGGTTCGCTGGACTCTTCTTCGCCTGTGCCATGCAGGCTGCCACGTTGATGATCACTTGGCCGCTGTGGCAACCTCGAGTCTCACCACCTCACTTGCCGCTGATCGAACCGCTTAGTCATTGGCCGTTCGGCGTGTTGCTAATCGGTTCGCTACTAGTCACGCTGCTCACGCCACGCTGGGGCTGGTTCGCCCATGTCGGCTTACTTTGTTTGGCAATCGTAGGGGATCAGTTCCGAATCCAGCCGCAGTTCATAGGCCTTGCGATCTTGATATGGTCTGCGGCCAGTCCGGTTGGCTGGGCCTTTGGGCGTTGGTACCTGATTGCACTTTGGTTTTGGGCGGGCGTCCATAAGCTCATCTCGCCCGACTGGTGGGCGGATTACCCTTGGAGTTTAATGAGCCAAGCCGGCGTCGCTCCTCAGGGGAAGACGCTAATTTTTGCGGTCGGCGTAATCGCGATTGAACTGTTGCTCGCCGTTCTTGCCGTGCTGAAACCGCGCTGGGCCGTGCCGTTTTGTTTACTGGTGCACCTCGGCATTCTCGTGCTTTTCTCGCCTTGGCTGGCGAATCGCAACTACAGCGTGCTTCCTTGGAATCTCGCGATGGCAACGTTTGGCGCGTGCATGCTGTGGACAGCCAGTCCTGGCTGGCCCGTCCAGCGCTGGGAGCGTTGGCTGGCGGTTTGTTTGCTTGGCTATCCCGCGCTCTACTTCACCGGTTGGCTGGATCGCGGCCTCGGACATGTGCTCTACGCGGGCAATGTGCCGCGGGGATTAGTTGCTCGTGGTGGCGAAGTGAAAGAGATTGAAGGCTGGGGCGAACTGGCTGTTCCATTTCCCAGCCAGAACCGCCTGCTGCGACAGTACTTCGCGCTCACGGCCGAACCGGGCGATCGGCTCTTGATTCGAACTCCCTTCGTCCAGCCGAAAGAGCGTTTCTATCTGCTCGGCAACACGCGTCAGGTCGAAGAACTACAGCGCAGTAGCGAAGCCTTCCGAAACAATTTCGGGTTTGGGAATTTTCCAGATGACCCGGAAGCCGTGCAGGAGTTGCTTGCATTCAAAGTGAAATTACTGCGGCGAACGCCCGCGGAGATGGTCTTTGCAGCCGAGGTTGCTCCCGAGAATTTCGAAGAACGAGTCCTCGTGTTGCTGCGGCGATTGCCGAATCTCGAGCAGCTCCAGTTAGCAGGATGTCCGATCGAGGATCGCGACCTCGGCTACTTGCTCCAGCTCAAGTCGCTCCGGGGAATTGGCTTGGCTAGAACCAAACTGAGCCCCGCAGCGATCTCAAAAATTAAATCCCTGCCGCAGATGGAAGTCGTGGAGGAGTGAGCGGATGTGGGAAGTCGAAGTGCGGAACGCGGAATGCGGAATTATCCCTCTTTCGTTCAGCCCAAAGCCGTCAGGCTTTGGCGCAGGCGAGGTGCAGCGCAAGTTCGGATCATTCTCAGGGTTCGAAGAGAGGTTAAATACAGAGACACAGAGAACACCGAGGAAGAAAGAGTTGTAGTGTGGCTAAGGACCCCTCGCTTGTTTGCCTCTAAACAAATCCATCCGGCCTGCAACCCACCCGGTTTTCTAACAACCAACAACTCCTCCTCTCTCTACGCCCTCTGTGTCTCTGTGTTTACCCCCTCTTCTTCTTCCCCGCATTCTCATCTTCCGCGTCTTGCGATCCGATTTCCCGGCAGACTAAAATGCGAGTTCGATTTTGGGGGCCGATTTGGCTCTCGCACTGACTCCACCAGCCAATCAACCTCAGGGTGAAGCATGAAATTGATGTCCCTTCGGTGGGTAGTTCTTGCCGCAATTGCCGGCCTCGCTGTTTGTTCTCCCACGTCGGCTGAGGACCCGGTTTCCAAAAAGCAACCAGCGAAGCATCGCGTTGCCTTTGTGACTAACCAGCAGGCTGACTTTTGGAACATCGCCGAGAAAGGTTGCCGCGCGGCCGAAAAGGATTTTGACGTCGAAGTCGATGTGCGGATGCCTGACACTGCGAACGCCACACGGCAGAAACAGATCGTCGAGGACTTGATCGTCAACGGCGTGGAAGCACTTGCGATCAGCCCGATCGATGCGACCAATCAAGCTGCCATGCTCAACGACTGGTGCAAGAAAATCCCCGTCATCACTCACGACTCGGATGCTCCCCAGTCTAACCGGTTACTCTACATCGGCATGGACAATTACGCGGCGGGCAGAATGGTTGGTAAGTTGGTCAAACAAGCGATTCCCGATGGCGGCAAGGTTTGCCTTTTCATTGGTCGACTTGAGCAGGACAACTCGAAGAAACGCCGCCAAGGTGTGATCGACGAACTGCTTGAACGGCCCGTGCGGTCCGAAGACGATCCCTGGGATGACGTCGAAGGAGAAATCGCCAATGACAAATACACCATTGTCGCGACGCTGACCGACCAAGGTGCAATGGAAGTGTCGAAGCAGAAAGCTGAAGACGCGCTCACTGCTTATCCTGATCTGAACGTGATGGTCGGTCTCTTTGAATACAACCCGCCTGCAATCCTTCAGGCTCTCAAGCAAAGCAACAAGCTGGGGACGATCAAGGTCGTCGGTTTCGATGAGAACTCAGCGACCCTGCAGGGAATCAAGGATGGGACTGTGGTTGGCACAGTCGTTCAGAATCCGTTTGAGTACGGCTACAAGTCGGTCGAAGTTTTGACCAAACTGCTGGACGGCGACAAGTCGGTCATCCCCGCATCCAAGTACATCGACATTGCTCCCCGTTCGATCACCAAGACGAACGTCGATGAATTCTGGGAAGACCTGAAGCGACTCTCCAGCGATAACTAACCGGCCGCTTAGCGCCTTCGCTGTCAACTTCTCCAGTTTAAAGTTTCCTGCCAGCCGCCCTTTTGTGCGGCTGGCTTTTTTTCCAAGCCAACTCCTTTTCTACTTCGGCCATGAACGAGCCCCATTCCGCAGCCGCCTCCTCGCCGCCGGGGCCATCCGCCGCGTCGGTTCCGCTGCTGGAAGTCCGAGGGCTCAGCAAAAGCTTTCCCGGGGTGAAGGCGCTCGATGATGTCAGCTTGGAACTCCACGCTGGCGAAGTGCTCGCGGTAATTGGCGAGAACGGAGCGGGAAAAAGCTCGCTGATGAAAATCCTGGCTGGAGTGCAGACGGCTGACTCCGGCGAAATCCTGCTTGCCGGCGATCGGGTTCGCTTTCAATCGACTCGCGAAGCGATCGAAGCCGGCGTTGTGTTGATACATCAGGAACTGAATCTCTGTGATAACCTGAATGTCGGCCAGAATATTTTTCTGGGACGAGAGCCGCGAGTCGGTCCTTTTATCCAGCGGAAAGAGATCGAACGCCGCTCAACGGAATTCCTCGACGCAGTCGGACTTCGCACCTCTCCGCGAACACTGGTCGGGCGGCTGAGTGTTGGCCAGCAGCAGATGGTTGAGATCGCAAAGGCCCTATCGGTCCAAGCCCGCGTCATTATTTTCGACGAGCCAACCTCCAGCCTATCGGCCAAGGAAACCGAGTCGCTCTTCGCGATGATTCGTTCACTCCAGCAGCAGGGCGTCGGGATCATTTATATCTCGCATCGGCTGGAGGAAGTCAAACAACTTGCCAGCCGCGTCACCGTGCTCCGCGACGGACGAAACGCGGGCGAACTGGCTCGCGACCAGATCACACACGACAATATGGTCAGCCGAATGATTGGCCGCGATGTGACCAAGGTCTATAGACGCACGCGGCACGAACTCGGTTCGGTTGTCCTTAAGGTTCGCGAAGCAGTGACGCAAACCTATCCGGAACAAGCCGTTTCCTTTGAAGTACGGGCCGGTGAAATCGTCGGAATCGCGGGTCTAGTCGGAGCGGGCCGCAGCGAGTTGCTTCGCGGTATCTTCGGGGTCGACCGACTCAAGTCCGGCAGCATCGAGATCTCGGGGGAAGAGCGACAAGTTCGCTCGGCTTACGAAGCCCAGTCCGCGGGCTTGGCACTCGTTCCCGAAGACCGCAAGCAGCAAGGCTTAATCGTTGAATTCAACATTCGCAACAACGTGGGGCTGGCGAAGCTTCGCGGCTCCAGCGGCAAAGGTGGCTGGATCAACTTTGCTGACCAGCGTCTTTCAGCCCGGCAGGCCATCGATAACCTGAACATCAAAACAAGCTCTGACCTGAAGCTGGCAAAATTCCTCTCGGGTGGCAATCAACAGAAAGTCGTGATCGGTAAATGGCTGGCCATCGGTCCGCGCGTGCTGCTGCTTGACGAGCCAACCCGGGGAATCGATGTCGGGGCGAAGCAGGAAATTTACAAGTTGGTCGAGTCGCTCGCTCGGGAGCAGATGGCAATCCTGTTTGTCTCCAGCGAAATGGAAGAAGTTCTCGGACTGGCAGATCGGGTGCTGGTGATGCACGAAGGTCGGCTGACGGGCGAACTGAATCAGAATCAACTGAGCGAAGAAAACATCATGCGGCTGGCGACTGGTCAAAGTCTAACGCCACAGTCCGCACACAATTAAAAACGACAACAGAACGCTGCCACAGCGACAAAGGCATTATGAGCGAAAACCTGACTGGTCTGATCAAAATCGTGGGCATCAGCATTTTGCTGGTGACTCTCTGGATCATCTTGTCCGTTTACGTGCCGGAGAAATTCCTCAGCCCCAACAATGTCGAGAACCTGCTGCGCCGAACGGCACTTTATGGAATCCTCGGCGTTGGCGTGGCGTTTGTGATTATGACCAGCGGGATCGACCTTTCGCTCGGTTCACTCGTTTGTCTTTGCGGTTGCCTGCTCGCGATTTTCTTGAAGGTCGATTACCAGCCCGTCCAGCAAGCTGATGTCTGGGCAATTTCAGCCGAAAAGCAAACGATTGTCATCCCAGCCAATACGCCTTTGGAAGCAGGTCAATCCGTTCGGCTTTTCAACGCCAGAAAAGCGCGCAACCTGATCGCCAAGATTGAGTCTGTCCAGCAAGTTCAAGTCAATGGACAAGCGGGACTGGAGTTGAAACTTGATCAGAAGCCATCGCGAGATGACGCGGCGGATGCTTCAGTGAAATCAATCGGCAAACTCGTTCCGGTATTTGCGGTTGCGTCGGTGAATAGTCCTGCGGCGGACGTCTCAGGCAAGTCCCCACCATCGGAATTGGTCTTTGCGGCAGAGAAGCTGGGTCTGCGTCCTCGCGACCGGTTGCTGTTGGTTTCCACCAAGGGTGGGATTGCCGAAAAGACGATCGCCTCGGTCGAAGAGACTGGCGGTCAGACAAAAGTCACGCTCACGGACGGAGCAGGGGAGGTCGACGCTCAGTGGCAGGCGATTCCTGTGCGACGCGCTCAGCGGATGAGTGTCCCCGCCGCGGTCGGATTGGTGCTGGCGATTGCCGCGGGGTTGGGACTGCTGCATGGTTTGCTCGTTACGAAGCTGCGGCAACAACCATTTGTGGTGACGCTTTGCGGACTACTGATTTACCGGGGCTTGTCGCGGCGGCTCTCGAACGATCAAGTTCTCGGCTTCGGCGATGAGTATGCTGATTCGCTGAACGCACTGGCAACCGGCCGCTGGGTTGTTTGGGAGGCGGCTGAAGGGGGGAGTTCGTTTGGCATTCCGTACGTGTTTTTCATTCTCCTTGGTGTTGCGGCGTTGGCGGCGGTTTTCCTCAACCTGACGATCTGGGGTCGCTATATTCTGGCGCTCGGCAAGAACCAGGAGGCGGCTCGGTACTCGGGCATCAATACGGACCGGATGATTTGCTTGACCTACGTCCTCTGCGCGTTCATCACCGGGCTAGGTGGATTACTGCATGCGATCGATGCCAATTCGATTTCACCCAGTAGCTTTGGCAACTGGTTTGAGCTCTGGGCGATTGCGGCGGCGGTGCTGGGAGGTTGCTCGCTGCGGGGTGGTGAAGGCGGAATTATCGGCGTGATTGTCGGAACCGCCCTGATGCAAACGCTCTACAACATGATCGTGCTACTGAAGATCCCGAGTGAACTGGAGTACGTGATCATTGGGGCGGTCATTCTGATTGGAGTGATTTCTGACGAGCTGATTCGCCGTGTCGCGGGGGCGGTCCGCGGTCGCTGAGTTGCTTCTTTGGAACGTGTTCCATTTCAGTTGACTGTTGCAGCTCGCAGATTTAGCTGGCAATTCCCGGGTTCCCGAGCTTTAAGAAATCTTTGCTTGCCCGCGTCCGAAGTTGTAAAGCGCATCAGTGTCATTTTCGGTGAAGCTTCCCAAGCTCAGTACCGTATCGAGACGATACCCTTCTCGGCAGACCGGTAAACGGCCTGGTCTGTAACCTGTCACGACACTTCAAAGCGATCAGCTCATCCTGTGAATCAAGTCGGCATCAATCATTTGGAATCGGACCGCCTCCAGCCGTCCAGCCCTTGTCAGACGCAAGGGCCAGCGCGCTTTCACTGCTGGGCGCCTCTGGCCTGCGTGGCACGCAGCAGGTGGTTCGATTGCTTCCAGGCAGCTCCCCGTACCCGTGGAACAATTGAGGGGGGATCTGCCCACTCCGACTGCCAGCCTCGTGGCGATTACCTGCTTCGAGTGATTCGCGCAGACCTCGACGAAACAAGACGCTGGCAAGCGATCGATCGGCTCAGCCGACGTTTGCTGGTGGCTGAAGCTTTTCAGCATCCCCAAGCCGTGCCCGTACTTGACTCTGAAGTCGATGCTCCGCCATTTTTTCTGATCGAGCCATTCATCGCCGGTCAGCAACTTGCCGCGTGGCGAGACAGCGAGAGAGAGAGCTGTACGATTTCCAGAATGCTCTGGATTCTTCGTCAGGTCGCGGAGGTAATCAGCGCAGCTCATGACCATGATCGCGTTCACCTCGCCATCGCGCCAGAACACTTGCTCGTTAGTCAAGAAGGAAAAATCACGCTCACCGGTTGGTGTCAGGCCCATCAGTTACAACAGAGAGCTTGGATACCGCAGGAAACGGCAGAAGATGTCTGTTGCCTCGCACCCGAGGCAACGCTCGATCGATATCGAGCTCAAACGGCGAGCGATATTTATGCTTGGGGTGTGATCGCTTACTGGCTGTTTGCCAATCGCTTTCCGTTCGCAGCCGATTCAGTTTCGGGATTGATCGCCGCTCACCGTCAAGAGATTCCGCTGGAGTTGCAAGTCGTCCAGCCACTTTGCCCCGGACCGCTGAATCAGCTGGTCAATCTCGCGCTGGCAAAGAATCCGCTTCGTCGCCCAACGCCGAAGTATTTGGTCGATTGCCTGATCTCAATCGAGATCGACCACCTGCACGACGCCCGCAAAGCGGGGTGAGTTGCGAGTTGCGAGTTGCGAGTTGCGGGTTGCG
>JBJTQD010000317.1:0-8721 GCA_046075445.1 Planctomycetota bacterium | reverse complement strand
ATGCTGCGAGCGGCCGGATACAACTACCGCGACGTGGAACGGAGCGGTATTTATTTGGTGGTCGTAGAAGTCGCTTGCCAATACTTCCTCCCCGCGTGGTACGACGACTTACTGACGGTTACGACCACAGTGGATTGGGCTAAGGGAACAAGAATCCGCCACATTTACGAAGTGCGACGCGACGCGGACCTGTTGGCCTCCGGTTCAACCGTTGTCGCCTCAGTAAGCCCGGAAGGAAAAGTCCTGCGGTTGCCAACTTGGTTGCGGACTTGATAAAGAGAATTGGCTACGAAGACAGACGGTTTGGCAATCGTTGTTCGCCAAGCATGCCGTGACATCGGGTTCCCAACCGGGCGCTGGCGCGAAGAACCGGCTGACGGGGGTGCTCGCCAAGCCCCCACCCAATTCAATACAACAAGGTCGACGCAGTCGCCAAGCCGTTTCGGCTCAAGCCTGTCTTTACAATCTTTCCCTTTGCGTTCGCTTGAGGACTAATCGATGAAAATCGTCGCTCTGGATGGCTACACCTTGAACCCCGGCGACAACCCTTGGGATGCCGTCAGCCGACTGGGAGCGCTGACTGTTTACGATCGCACGGCTCCTGCCGACGTGGTTGAACGAGCACGCGGGGCGAACGTGTTGCTGACGAACAAGACGCCGATTACCCGCGAGACGATTGCTGCCCTGCCCGACCTGAAATTCATCTCCGTTCTCGCCACGGGCTTCAACATCGTCGATACGGTTGCCGCCCGGGAAAGAGGCATTTCCGTCTCGAACGTTCCGGTTTACGGCACCGACGCAGTTGCACAATATGTGTTCGCTGTGCTACTAGGGATGATTCACCAGCCCGCACTTCACGACGCGGCCGTCCGCGCCGGCGAATGGGCTCGCCGCCAGGACTTCAGCTTCTGGCTTGGCCCGATCGGCGAACTCTCAGGAAAAACTCTCGGCGTGGTCGGCTTCGGAAGAATTGGTCGCAGGACCGCTGAACTGGCTCACGCGTTCGGAATGCAAGTGCTCGCCCACGACGTCAGCCAGACCAATCCGCCGAACTGGTCGCATTTCCGCTGGGCGGGACTGGACGAACTCTTCCAGCAATCCGATGTCGTCACCCTGCACTGCCCGCAAACGGAAAGTAACAAAGGATTCGTCAACGCAGCGATTCTCTCCAAGATGAAGCCAACCGCGAGATTGATCAACGCAGCTCGCGGCACACTGGTCAACGAAAGCGATTTGGCTGCGGCACTCAATGCGGGAAGACTTGCTGGCGCGTGCCTGGACGTGGTGAGCATCGAACCGATCCGCCCGGACAATCCCTTGCTGCAAGCCAAAAACTGCCTGCTCACCCCGCATATGGCTTGGGCAGCTGTCGAAGCCCGCCGCCGCCTGATGCAAACCACGGCAGATAACATCGCCGCATTCCAGCGCGCCAAGCCGATTCACGTGGTCAATCCGTAGTAGCGAGCGAGGACTGCCACTGAAAAGGGGAAGTTGGAAATAGGAGCACGGAATTGGTTGCGAGGCTTTTATCAACTGCCCCTTCCAACCACACTCCACCGAGGGGAGTTGCGAGTTGCGAATGGCGAGAAAGAGGGGGTGGCGCCCCTTTTCCTTCAACCTTTCATTCTTCACCTCTGTCCTCTCTGCGCTCTCTGTGACGTCTGTGTTTCCCCCTCTTCCGGCATTTTCTTACGGAAACCACAAATTCCCCCGAGCGATTGATTTGAACTAAACTGTTCGTTGGCACAGCAGGTCCTTGCTGTGGCTGACGGACTGGTTCACTCATCGGGAGAATTCCAAATGCAATCGACGCGTTCGAGTTGGTTGAGTATCGGGTTGTTTATTGCGAGTGCACTCGTTGCTCTCCCGATTTGGAGCCAAGACGCCAAGAATACGAGGCTGTTGGAATCACCTACGGTCAGCCGCCAGCACTTGGCGTTCACATACGATGGCGACCTCTGGGTCAGCGATCGCGACGGCACGAATCCGCGCCGCTTGACTCGTCATGAAGGGCGAGAGACTTCGCCGAGGTTTTCGCCAGATGGTCAGTGGCTCGCTTTCTCCGGCGAGTACGACGGCAACGTCGACGTCTATCTGCTCCCTGTCACCGGTGGCTCTCCCCGCCGCTTGACTTATCATCCCGACGCGGACGAAGTCGAGGGCTTTACGCCCGACGGAAAGGCAGTCCTCTTTAGTAGTGGCCGCAACAGTTTTACAACTCGCTTCCGCCAGCTATTCACGGTTGCCGTGGAAGGCGGCCTCGAGAATCAACTGCCGATCCCCAGCGGGCTGCGGGCAAGTTATTCGGCCGATGGCAAAAAGATTGCATACATTCCGATCGGCGAGCGATTCCAGCAATGGAAAAACTACCGCGGCGGAACCTGTTCACGAGTCTGGGTCTACGATGTGGCCGACCACTCCGTGGTGATCGTGCCGCAACCCGAAGGACGCTGCAATGACACTAACCCAGTCTTTGCTGGAAACAAGGTTTACTTCCGATCCGACCGCAACGGCGAATTCAATCTCTTCTCTTACGACCTCGACTCCAAAGAGCTGAAACAATGGACCAACTTCACTGAGTTTCCGGTCCAGAATCTCTCGGGCGGGGATCAAGGGATCGCGATCGAGCAAGCTGGTTACCTGCACCTGTTTGAGCCTCAATCAGGAAAGTTAACGCAAGTCACAATCGGAGTGACGACGGATGGAATTGAAACTCGTCCGCGATTTGTCTCCGGGAATCAGTGGATTCGCAACTCGGGGGTATCCCCCAGCGGCGCCCGCGCGGTTTTTGAGTTCCGGGGCGAAATCGTCACTGTTCCGGCGGAAAAAGGTGACCCCCGCAATCTGACTAACACCCCAGCCGTTCACGAGCGTTCGCCAGCTTGGAGCCCAGACGGCAAGTCGATCGCTTGGTTTTCGGATGAAAGTGGCGAGTACCACTTGGTGGTCGCTCCGCAATCAGGTGAAGGCGAACGCAAAAACTACAAACTCAGCGGGGCGGGTTTTTACGACGAACCGAAATGGTCGCCTGACGGCAAAAAGATCTCCTATCGGGACAATTCTTGGAGCCTGTATGTGCTCGACCTCGAAAGCGGTCGCTGCGACAAAATCACGAGCGAACCGCAATTTGGTCCGGAAAGCCTTCGCGGGCTGCATCACTCTTGGTCTGCCGATTCCCAGTGGGTCGCTTACACCGTTAACACGCTCGCCTTTATTCAACAAGCCTTCGTCTACAACGTCGCTGAGAGCAAGTCGTATCCGATCAGCGACGGGATGAGCGAAGTCAGCGAACCGACGTTTGACCCTAGCGGAAAATATCTCTACTTCTTTGCATCGACGGATGCTGGGCCGGTCAAGCACTGGTTTGCGATGAGCAATGCCGACATGGAAGCGAGCAATCAGCTCTATGTGGCTGTGCTGCAGAACGACGGCGCCAATCCATTCGCTCGCGAGTCGGACGAGGAGGGCAGCAAGATTGCTAACGGCGGCGACAAGCCAGCCGAAGCGAATGCCGAAGCCAAACCTGCCTCGGAGAAGGACGCCGGTGGTGAAGAAAAAAAGACCAAGCCGGAACCTAAGAAACCGACCTCGGTCAAAATCGATTTTGATGGACTTCAAGAGCGAATCGTTGCGGCCCCGCTCCCAGCGGCTCGCCATTCCTCCCTCGCGGTCGGAAGCGAAGGCCAACTATTCCTGATCAAAGAGGATCAAAACGGAACGCGGTCGCTCGTTAACTTTTCGCTGAAAACGCGAAAAGCGACCCCGCTGGTCGAGTCCGAAGTCGTCGACTTCGCGCTCACGCCTGATGGCAAGAAGTTGCTTTACGCCACCGGGAAAAACTGGAGCATCGTCGAAAGCAGCGGAAAACCAGCGGCTGGTGCAGCAAAACTTAACGTTGATGCGATCCAAGTCCGCGTCGACCCGCGAGCCGAATGGAATCAGATCTTCGAGGAAGTCTGGCGAATCAACCGGGATTATTTTTATGACCCCGGCATGCATGGCTGTGACTGGGCAGCGATGCGCGAGCGATATCGCCAATTCCTGCCCCACTGCGTAACGCGGGACGATGTAAATCGCGTGCTGATGTGGATGTGCTCCGAACTGGCCGTTGGACACCATCGCGTCGGTGGCGGCGACGATGTTACCGCGCCCAAGTCAGTCCCCGGCGGACTGCTCGGCGCCGATTTCGAAATCGATTCTGGTCGATACCGGGTGAAGAAGGTCTATGGTGGTTTGAATTGGAACGGCGAATTGCGTTCGCCGCTGACCGAACCGGGAGTTCGCGTGGGTTCCGGCGACTACATCTTGGCCATCAACGGCCAAGAACTGAGAGGCGATGACAACATTTACCGCTTGCTCGAGAACACTTCGGGCAAAAACATTTCAATCAAGGTCGGATCGAAAGCCGACGGCAGCGATGCAAAGACCGTGACCGTGGTGCCGATTGCCAGCGAATCGGCTTTGAGAAATCGCGACTGGATTGAGCGGAACCTGCGGCGTGTTCAGGAAGCTACCGGCGGACGGGTCGCTTATGTGTACGTTCCCAACACGGCCAAATTGGGACACGAGTACTTTAAGCGTTACTTCTTCCCGCAAACCGATAAGCAGGCAATTATCGTCGATGAACGCTTCAATGGTGGCGGACAAGTAGCGGATTATTACATCGACCATTTGAGGCGACCGTATGCGAGCCACTGGGCGACTAGATACGGCAAAGACTTCATCACTCCAACCGGAACGATCTTTGGCCCCAAGGTCATGCTGATCGACGAGACAGCCGGATCGGGTGGCGACATGCTTCCTTTCATGTTCCGCAAGATGAACGTCGGGACGCTCATCGGTCGGCGCACTTGGGGCGGGCTGGTTGGAGTCCTTGGCTTTCCGGTCTTGATGGACGGAGGCAGCGTGTCCGCACCTAACCTCGCGATCTGGACTGAAGAGGGGTTCATCGTCGAGAACGAGGGAGTTCCACCCGATATCGAAGTTGAGCAATTGCCTTCCGAAGTGATCGCAGGAAAAGATCCACAACTTGAGAAAGCGATTGAAGTCGTGCTGAAGCAACTGGAGGCTAATCCGCCAAAGGATTACAAGAAGCCTCCGTTTCCGGTTCGCGTGAGGAAGTAGGGAGCGTGAGTTTTTCTGGCTCAGCTTGCGAGAGAGATTAGCTGCAAAACGAGTTTATCTCGCGGGATTTCTCCCTCGACACCCTTACCCTCCGTTCCCCTTTCCGCCAACGGCGAGGGGGAGAAGGGAATTTTGTGGGGGCATCTGGCAATTGAAAAAAGCGTTTTTCGCGGATCGCAAGAACGCGGGCTAGGTGGCTTTCTTTTTTGGTAGGAAGCCGACGCAGAATGCGGCGAGCATGGTCAACCAGAAAAGAATGCACTCAGGCCGACGAAGATCATGGAAATCGATCAGGTGCGGATGCTCATGGCTTTCCGCTGGCAAGTTGAAGATCCAATTCTCTTTGAGCCAGCCGAGGTAGCTCTTGGCCCACTCGACGTTACCGGTCCAGCCGTAGGTCGACCAGTCGCTGTTCAAGCCCCAATCGAGGAGGAGTTTGAAGCCGATGATCGCGACGAGCAAATAAGCAGCCGTTTCGAATCGGGGGAAGCGATCGAGCAGCTTGATAAAAATTGCCGCCGCGAATCTCATCAGGACCACACCAAGGAATCCGCCGAGGATAACGACCCAGAGTTTGGGGTGGGGAGCTGAGGCTGGGGTACCGGGCGGTGGACTTCCGACGACACCGATCGCGGCAACTATCGAATCGACCGCAAAAGCGATATCTGTCATCTCGATCACGAAAACGGTCCACCAGAACTTCCGCATATCAACCGGCGCAGAAGTTGGCTTGGCTTTGCTGGCTATCGGGTTATTGGACTGTTCGAGAACTGAGCCTTCGCCCTCAGCCAAATTGAACGGGACGCGTTCCTCGATTTCAAGGACTTCGCGTTCCGGCGAAATCGGCTCGCCAGTTTCGGCTTCGACCAGAATCGGGTTGCCCGCATCATCGAGAACAATTTGGTCCGGTTCCTCTTCGGCTGATTCAAACAGCAGATGCTTGAGTGAAATGTAGAGCAAGTAACCGCCACCCAGCAATTTGACCCAGGTCCATTTCAGCAGGAAGGTCGCCGTGGCGATCGCCAAAAAGCGAAAGACAAACGCGCCGATCAAACCGTAGGAGAGCGCTCGTTTACGTTGCGAGGCGGGCAACCGCTTGGCAAGTAGCCCGAGCACCAAGGCGTTGTCGATCGACAGTACGCCTTCCAAGACCACTAGCAGCCCGACGATGGCTAAGTCGCCGGGAACGAATACTTGTCCCCCAAAAAATTGGAGTTGAGCCAGCCAATTGCAACCGTCTGGAAACATAAGAGGGGACTCTGACCTGTGTGGGGAAAGCGACAAGCTTACAACAAGCGGTAGAATTCTGTAAGCGATAACCGGCAAAAGCTGCATACGCTCGCTAACGAGAACGAATTCCTGCGGGCAAATCGATGGCTGGAGTTAACGGTCCAGCCAGTTTGAAGTAGCCTGTTGTGAATGGGCTGCTTTGGGCGGCTTCCACTTTTTCCCAAGCATTTGGCATGAACACGACAGAGTCACAAGAGAAAAAGGAAAGGCCGAAAGGCTGGCTGAGAAGGCTGTATGCTTGGGTCTTGGGCTGGGCCGACCACCGCTATGGGACTTGGGCTCTGTTCTGCATCTCGCTGGCCGAAAGCTCGTTCTTCCCGATCCCGCCAGATGTACTGCAGATTGCATTGTCGGTCTCCCGTCCCCGCCGGGCTTACTTTTATGCGGCTGTCAGTGCGGTCGCCTCGGTTCTGGGGGGAATTCTCGGCTGGCTGATCGGGTATGCCTTTTGGGGAGTTTGCGGTCCTTACTTTCTACGATTCGTCCCGGGCCTCAGCCAAGAGTCGGTCGACCACGTCGGCCAGCTGTACCAGCAAAACGCTTTTTGGGCGATTTTTGCGGCGGCATTTACACCGATTCCTTACAAGGTCTTCACGATTGCGGGCGGCATTTTCCAAGTTCCGCTCGCGGTTCTGATCGGCGCCTCGATTTTGGGGAGATCGGCTCGATTCTTCCTTGTGGCCACGGCGATTTTCTTTTTCGGCCCCTCGGTGCGCAAACTGCTCGAAGAGCGCCTGGAGTTGATCACCATCGCTTTGTTTGTTTTGATCGTGCTTGGATTCGTTGTGGTCAAATACTTTCTGCACTAAGTTGAAGAGCAAAGACCGGGACCGAATCGCCGCGTTTCTAACGCCGGCCGTTTAAGGATGAAGTTTGAGTACCGCGTTCAAAGTCGCTGTAACAGGAAAATGGATTGATGCCTTGGGAAGCGTGGCTGGTTCTCGTTGCCGTAGTCGTCGTGTTTTGGGCGTTGCTCAGGAATTGGGGCCCGGCTGACGCCGTCCTTGTGCTGGTGGTAACGGTACTGGCATTAGCTGGTGAACTGTCGGGTAGTAACCGGCTGCCCGGCTTTTCGGCTATGGTCAGCAAGATGGGCGACTCGGGCCTGATTGCGGTTGGCGTGCTGTTTGTCGTCGTCGCCGGGCTGGTTCAAACTGGCGCGATGAGCCTCGTCACCAAGCCGCTCTTGGGAAATCCCCGCACCGAGCAAGCTGCTCAATTGCGGGTCATGGGCCCAGTGACGCTGCTCAGCTGCTTTCTCAACAACACGCCGGTCGTCGCGATGTTCATGCCGGTGGTCGACGACATTTGCAAACGCACACGAATTGCCCCATCGAGCCTTTATCTCCCGATGGCCTACGCCGCTACGTTTGGCGGAATGTGCACGCTGATTGGAACGAGCACTAACCTGCTGGTAAATAATGCTTACCGGAAGGTTAGCGGCACCGATGGGATGCGAATGTTTGACCTGTTTTGGGTCGCGGCACCGGGATCAATCGCAGCTATCGCGTTGGTCTTACTTTGCAGCCGCTGGCTCCTCCCGCGGCGCAAGCCGGCGATTCAACTCGATGCCGATCCCCGGCAGTACACCACAGAAATGGTAGTTTCCGAGAGCGGCAACCTGGTGGGCAAATCGGTGGAAGAAGCAGGGTTGCGCAATCTTCCAGGGCTGTACTTGCTGGAAATCGAGCGGCGCGGCGAAGTGCTCGCGGCCGTGACGCGACGTCAACGACTCGAGGCCCACGATCGCTTGGTCTTTGTCGGCCTGCTGGAGTCGGTGGTCGATCTTTTAAAGGTTCGCGGCTTGGAGCGATCGCAAGAGCCAGCATTTACCTTGGATGCCCCCGCAGCTCGCCGGCGTCTGATTGAAGTTGTGGTTTCCGACCGCTGCCCACTTGTTGGTACCAACATCCGCGAAGGCAAGTTCCGTACAACCTACTCCGCCGCCGTCGTCGCAGTCGCTCGCGGTGGCTCGCGAATCGAAGGCAAAATTGGCGACATCGTCCTCAAAGCCGGCGACACTCTTCTGCTGGAGACCGACGAAGACTTTGTCACGCGACAACGCAATTCGAATCACTTTGTCTTGATTAGCGGCGTCGAGAACTACCAACCCATCCGACACGACCGCGCTTGGGTCGCACTCCTGATTCTGCTGGCGATGGTCGTAGTTGCCTCGCTGAATTGGCTCAGTCTTCTAGCGGCAGCGCTGTTGTCGGCTAGCCTCATGGTCGCCACGCAATGCTGTTCGCTCAGCCAAGCGCGTCAAGCGATTGACTGGCCGCTGCTGGTCACAATCGCGGCTGCACT
>JBJTQD010000316.1:0-11800 GCA_046075445.1 Planctomycetota bacterium | reverse complement strand
TTCTCGAACTCCTCGGTTCCCCAGCCGCTGCGCCAGTCGAACATTTGCCAGTCGTTGAAGCTCCACTTCAGGGCGGCTTTATTCTGCGGGAAGACGCCGGGGTGGGCGATGGAGTAACCGGGGCCGTGAAAAATATGATTGGAGTGTCGGCGATCGGGATTGATCGGTTTGTTGTCGACCACGGCGCAGGCCGCAACTTCGTAGCCCGCGTTGCGTCCGGGGACTTTGCCCATGTGGCAGTCTTGGCATGAGACGCCTTCGCGACAGGCGGGTGAAGCGCGGTATTGATCCCAAACAACCTCGAGTTTGATACCGGGCTGGACGGCGACTTGGTGGCACGACATGCAGAAGGAGGATTCTTTCAATTCCTCAAACTGAATGTTCTGGAGGTGAACGACTTGGCCCGGCTTGGGATCGCGCGGGTCCCATTTGACTTTGTAGGCGTCGGCTTGGTTCAGCACTTGCTCCAGTCCTCGACCATCGCCGGAGCCGTAGACTGGCGCGCTTAAGTCACCCGGTTCGATTCGGCGCTCGCCGTTGGCTTTGGTGTAAGGCGTCTTGACGCGATGGCACGCAACGCAGGTGACACCTTCGCGAAAGACCGGAGGGCCATCCCAGATTGCTTGATCGCGGCGCAGCCCCATCGTCGTGGCAACTGGAGCGTGGCAGCGGAGGCAAAAGTAGCCAATTGTGCCTTGAGAGAGCAGGTTGATTTTGTTCTCAAAGGCGTGGAACATTGGCGAGACGCTGGCGTAGGCGTGGCTGGAGACCGCCCACTCGTCGTAAATTTGCTGATGACACGCGGCGCATTCGGTCGCTGAGGGGAAAGCAGTGCGCGAGAAGACCTGAGCATGCGGGTCATCTGCACAAGCCTCACTAGCGGGCGAAGCGTTCCCGGGAGCAGGTTGGAGCAGGCGCGAGATGTCTTCGACAGGTTCCAGGAAGGGTTCGCCGCTGGCCTGATAACCGACGCGGCGAATGTTGCGCGCCTCGGACATTTGTTGTTCGACGTCAGCAACGCAGCCCGGCGGCAGTCCGGCTCGCCAGTCTGCATCGGCGTTGGGCAGAGCTTGAAACTTGAACCCGGTGGAGGGAGTTGCTGCGGATGTCTCGACTTGAGGGCTCTGGCTGGCGGGAGTCGAAAGCCAACGGGCCACGGCAGCAGTTCTCGGGCTGGTTGCGGCAGTCCCGGCGGGGGTTTGAGGCCCTACGCTTTGAGCGGCAACGAGGCTCGGGACGAGCAAGCCGAGCAAAACAGTCACAAAACAGGTGGTTTTTGTTGACTTTGTGGCGGGAATCATGGGGTATTTCGGGCGTCGATCACTACGCCTATTTTGAGAAGGAGGCGCGCGGCAGCGAAAATCTACCGGCGCGGAGACCTACTTCCCGATTCGGCTTGGAATAATCGGTAGATTCAGAACAGCCCGAACAAACGGCAAAGTTTGCCAATTCGCGGGGGAGAAAACCGCCAAATCGAACGGATTTCCTTCAGAAACAGGGCGAACCTCGCCGCATGGAAGTTGAGGCGGCCAGCTGGGCCTGAATAGCGGCCTTTTTTCGGGTGAATCCACGTTTTTCCGGTCAGCGGAAAAGTAGTCGGCGGGGAACGCCGATTAGCCCTTGTGGAGCGGCTGGCACGGGCCATATACTAATCCGTTTCGAAAATTCGACCGTGTTGAAGAAGGTGAGTCCGCCCCGATGAAAGTCCGCGCCAGCGTTCGTAAAGTTTGCGAAAACTGCAAAGTCGTAAAGCGTAAAGGTAACGTTTACGTCATTTGCACCAACAAGCGTCACAAACAGCGTCAGGGCTAGTCGGTCGGTGTGTGTCGGACGGCACTAGAAAGACGGGGGCTAGTCTTTTTTGGGACTTAGTCTTCGTTGTGGTTTCGTCGGGGCGTGTTGGGCGGTGAGTTGATCGCTTGCTCGGCTTCGAAGTCTGCACTACTCGAAAGAAAGTTGTGCGGAAGAAATCCATGGTTGGATTCAATAGGGCATCGTGGAGCAGGTGCCGGAAACACTGAATGTTTTGGCTCAAAAGTTTCAATTCAGTTTCGGTTTAGCTTGCCGGATTGAGGTGGGAACTGAGAGTCGGTCAGCCGAACTACTGCGAGGAATGGTGGTCGGCGATACGTTTGAAAAGCGATGTGGATAAAAGGGCGAGCAGACTGAGTCTGCGGAGCCACACAAGTCACTACAGGCCTTTGGGCTGGGCGTGATCGCAAGTTGCGGTGAGACAGGGCAAACGATGCCTCCGCATTGCGGCGAACAGTTCGAAGGATAAATCGATTATTGGGAGAGCAGGCGAATGCCTCGTATTTTGGGTGTCGACATTCCGAACGACAAGAAAACGCTGATCTCGCTGCAGTATTTGTACGGCGTGGGACCGGCTGTCGCCCGTGAGTTGTGTGAGAAGTGCGGTGTCAATCCGGACTCGCGAGCTCGCGAATTGACTGACGAAGAAATCAGTCGACTGGCGATCATTCTGGAACGCGATTACACGGTTGAAGGTCCTTTGCGTCGGCAAGTAACGCAAAACATCAATCGTTTGAAAGACATTAAGTGCTACCGCGGAACTCGGCATCGACTTGGATTGCCAGTCCGTGGTCAGCGAACCCGAACCAACGCTCGGACTCGAAAGGGCCCGAAAAAGACGGTTGCCGGAAAGAAGGGCGTCAAGGACCTCAAGTAGGTCCGGACGCTGGGTTGGCAAAGCCGTGTGCTGTTTGGCTGTTTGAGCCAATGGCGGCGGTCGCCGCGGTTTCAATCGGCCGGTCAAACTGGCTGGATTGGTCCGGGTGGCGAAGAAACAAAAGTGGCTGGTTGACCGATTTTCGGGGCAACTGGGCGGAACTGGGGAAAGCGGTTGAGAGACTGGCCTCGGTTCAATGAGACAAGTTCGATGTTCATTTCAAAATTCAGCCATTGCTGAAATTGTTAGCGGAGTCAGCTAGTAACCATGGGTGTCGCGAAGAAGAAGCGAGTGCGTCGCAATGTGACGTTTGGAGTTGCGCACATTAACGCCAGCTTTAACAATATCACGGTCACGATCACGGATGTGAAAGGCGAAACCTTGTGCTGGGCCAGTGCCGGCACTTGTGGCTTCAAGGGAAGCCGTAAGAGTACGCCTTTCGCAGGCCAGATGGCTGCTCAGCAGGCTGCTGAGAAAGCAATCAAGTACGGCATGAAAGAAATTGATGTGAAGGTCAAGGGACCAGGTAGCGGTCGCGAAAGTGCGATCACTTCTCTGCAGAGCTCGGGGCTGAACATCAAGACGATTGAAGACGTGACCCCAATTCCTCACAACGGCTGTCGTCCGCGGAAGAAGCGGCGAGTCTAGTTTGATTGAACCGCTCGGATGCCAGCTGCAATTGCGGTTGAGCTTGCTTGGCGGTCGCATGGGTTTGGGCGGAACTGCTTGCAGTCCCCGCCCACGGGCTCGACCACAACGGATTGAGTCGGTCCGAATTAAGCGGGTAGTAGCCTCGATTTGGCTGCTGCGTGCAGAGCGGTCCCCGAGCCGAGTTAGGCGGGGACAGTGATGGAGCGTTCGGGATGCCGTGGGCCTAGGCCTGCTGCTCCCGCGATTGCTTTCGAAGAGACCTGACCGGTTGGTCATTCGCCGTAAGGGACGGCGGCCAAGCCTCAGGAAAACAGGACAAACTGAAATTTCGGAGATATTTCCATGCACGTTCGCTGGCGCGGTCTCGAGCTTCCAAGTCAAGTCGTTTGTGACCGAAGCACCCTGACCAGTAACTACGGAAAGTTCGTAGCCGAACCGTTCGAGCGCGGATTCGGAAACACAATTGGCAACAGTCTGCGACGGATTTTGCTGAGCAGCCTCGAGGGCAGCGCAGTGACTGAAATCAAGATTCGCGGCGCGAGCCATGAGTTCACCTCCATTCCGGGTGTCAAAGAAGACGTCACGGAAATCGTGCTCAACGTCAAGTCTCTGATCGTGAAGAACAATAGCGACCAGATGAAGGTCATCACGGTCGAAAAGAACACGCCAGGCCCGATCACTGGACATGACATCCACACCGGTGGCGAAGTCCAAGTCATCAACAAAGATACTGTCCTGGCAACGCTCACCACCGACACTCCGTTCATGATGGAGATGGTGGTTCAGAACGGGCGGGGTTACGTTCCGGTCTCGGAATTGAAGAGTGGCCGCGAACAGGAAATCGGGATTATTCCGATCGATGCTGTTTACAGCCCTGTCACCCGAGTTCGTTACGCCGTCGAAGAAACTCGCCTTGGTCAAAAGACGAACTACGATAAGCTGACTCTGGAAATCTGGACCGATGGTTCAATCTCGCCTGAAATGGCTCTGGTTGAATCGGCCAAGATTCTCCGCAAGCATCTCAATCCGTTTGTCCAATACACGGAACTGGGGCCTCAAGTTCACAGTCAACCTCGGTCGACTGGTGGATTGGACGCAGCGATCGAAGCCAAGCTCAACACGGCAATTCGAGACTTGCGACTCAGCGTCCGGGCGAACAACTGCCTCGAGCACGCTGGTATCCTGACAGTTCGCGAACTTGTTCAGCAAACTGAAGACCAGCTGATGGAAATTCGTAACTTCGGCGAGACGACGCTCGTTGAAGTCCGCGAAAAGCTCCAAGAGCTGGCCCTGCATTTGGGAATGAAAGTGCCTCGCCAATCGATTATCGGCTAGGTATCTTACCGTTTTCATCGAATCAACAATTTTCAATAACCGTTAATTCAGCGTACGAACTATGCGACACCGAAGAATCGGCCGACGTCTTGGCCGCAGCTCACCGCACCGCAAAGCCCTGATGAAGAACCTGGCCTGCGCCCTGTTCTTGACCGAGCGGGAAGACGATTTTTACGAAGGCCTCTTTCAAGCTGACGGCAAAACGCCGATCAAGCCGCCCGAATTCAAGGGTCGAATCATCACGACTCTGCAGAAGGCGAAGGAAGCTCGTCCGCATATTGAACGCTGCATCACGCTGGCCAAGCGGGCTCTTCCCCACATTGAAGAGGCCGAGAAGTTTGCCACCTCTGCTGAGCGAAACTCAGAAGAGTGGCGAGCTTGGCGAAAGAGCGACAAGTGGAACAAGTGGGCCAATGCAATGGCTCCAGTTGTGAATGCACGTCGTCGCCTGTTCGCTATCCTGCGAGATAAGGAAGCCGTACAAATCGTGTTCGACGTCGTCGCTCCGAAGATGGCTGACCGAAACGGCGGTTACACCCGGGTCCTGCGATTGGCTCGTCCTCGTCTGGGCGATGCCGGAACCCGAGCAATTCTCGAACTCGTTGGCCGTTATGACCGACGCAAGGTAAGCGCCAGCGAGAAGCCAGCATTCGAGTCGGAAGAGTAATCTTTCGGTTGCTGTAAAACGAAGCAAAGAAAAACTCCGTCGGGAACCCGACGGAGTTTTTTATGCGCGTCAGCCGGTTAAAGGTCGGTGGCCTTACGGTTGTTCCGCGTGAGTGGGACGGGTTCGACAGGCAGCTAGAGGCCATCCGCTTGGCAGTGTGTAGGCAATCCAGCCCTACACGACCGATTAGCTCAACTTTGCTGCGCCTAGCATGCGCCAAAGCCAGACGGCTTTAGGCTTCGGCTACGGGCCAAACGAAAAGGCAAAGAGCAACAAAATCCACTGGCTTAACGAGAGGCTAATTAATATCTCTTTCTTGCTCTTCCTCAGTGCCATTGAGCCTCCGTGAGAGCCCCTTCTTTCTGCTTTCCTCTTGCGTCGTCTATTGGTCAACTTCTCGGGCGAAGGCGAACTCCTCGGCAAAGGCTTCGCCGCGGAGACTGTCGGCGACGGTAAAGCCTCGCTCGGTAAGTGAGAATTCTTTTTGCAGCTGATGAATCACCAGGCCCTGCTCGCAGAGTTCGCGGAAAGCCTCCAAGTAACGCAGGGTCCTGCGGGGCTCTCCCGTTCGTTTGAAGATCAAACGCCGCTGGTCGGGTCGCTCAACGCAAACAGCCAGCATTCGATCGCTCGATTCGAATTCAACCGGCGTGGTCCGCAATTCGAAAATCCCTTGCTGGGCTGCAGCGGCCAATAGTGCCTTAGCCTCGTGGCTAAGCTCTCGGCTCCGTTCGGGAGGCCCTTCGGTCCATGCGTGAGCGGCCAACGCTGCCAGCGAGGCAATCACAGGAACGCTTTCGCTGAGCTCGTTCCAACCGGGAATGGAGAGCGACTCGGAGGAAGTGTATCGAGGCAGCATCGCAATCTTTTTCGAAAAGGAAAATAGAAACGCTGCCAGAAGTTTAGCTCACGGCTGGGTGACGGGAATCGGGTTCAAGCGAAGTTGGGCTGGAGTGTGTCGATTCAGCACGTCATTAGTCGACGAAATCGGGTGTTTTTCGCCCCCTTTCTCAGGTGGACATTCAATTTTGCATTTTAGCCGGACCTAGAATATTGGCGGGGAACTAAGCGACTTCCGCTGCCGTCTCTTTCATACTGTTGTGTGAGCATCATTCGCAGCCCTTTGCCCACGGTGTTGGTTGCAAACCCACAGTGTTGGTTGCAAAGTAGAGCTGGCTGCCATCGCCTTCTGGAGCTTTCTTATGGCGTATTCAATCCCTTTCCGTCGGTCGATGCAGGCTGGATTTTGGTGTGCCGCGATCCTTATCGGGTCAGGCTGGTCGCTGCTGCAGGGACAGCAGATCCAGTTTGTTGAGGAGTTTGTCCTGAGCGCGGACCGTTCGAAGTCACTTGAGACATTGGTTCCGGGTACCGAGGACTACTTCTACTATCACGCGCTCGACCAGCAACTACGCCAGCAGTACGGGCCGGTCGACGAGTGGCTGAAGCAGTGGATCGAGAAATACGGAATCACCGATCGCGTGAAAGAGATGCAGTTGCGGCAAGCGATTCTGCGTTATCCGAATCAGCCGCGTGCGAGCCTTGACTTTATCGTTCAGGCGCTTGGGCTGCGATTCGATCACCAGCGACGAATTCCTCCCGCCGAACAGAAACTGCCCGTGCGACTCGATCCGCAAACGTTGGCCGGAGACAGATTGCTTGAGCGGGCATTGCGGGAGAATCCGGAAACAGCTGGAGTTGAACAGGCGGGATTGGAACTGCTGACTCAGAAATTCGAACAGCTCGATCGGTTGAAGCGACGCAGCCTGCTCGCGCGGATTGACTACCCTGATTTCCCTCGCTTGCTCGAGTTGATCGAGGATGACTTGCGCCAGCCGGATCGGCCTGGATTTGGTGCGCTACCCATTCATAACCAGTTGACTCTGGAGCAACTGGAGAAGCTTGCAGCATCGTTGCCGCAGCTTCGCAATGAGATGAGCTACATTCAACTCTTCTGTCGCAAGCTTCTGCCGAATGATGATGTGAACCTTGCAGCGCAGCCTGCGGAGGAAATCGCTTATTTGCAGCGAGTCCACGATTACGTCAAAGGTCTTTCGCCCGCCTTCAACTCGCTCAAGGCGGCAATGCTGCACCGGCTGCTCTATCTCCAGCGAGCGCAGGGAACTTACGACCGGGAAAAGTTTTTGGAATACCTCGCACTTCCTCGGCGGCTGGGGTATCTCAAGCCGGAACTCTGGCAGCGAATCGTCGACGGCAGCCAACTGGTTGACCTCGCTGCGGATTTCAGCGGCGTGACGCGATGCCCGCCCATTTACGACGAGCTCCCCTTGGTCCGTAGCTATCTGCAGTATTTTTTGACTCGGGATGAGAATGCAGAGGCGTTTGCCAACTACTTCGAAGCCGAATTTTTGCGGCGAGAGTTGGCGGTTGCCAAGATTCTCAGCGGGCAGGGGGATCCTCAGCGCTGGGCTGCGGTCCTTTCGCCCGAAGAGTACAAGGCTCTGATTGATCGCGTCGAGATTGAGTTTGAGCCGGGTAATCCCCAGGAAGTTGGCGTTAGCGAACTGGTCAAGTTGCGGCTGAATCTGAAAAACGTGCCGCGTTTGCTGGTCAAAGTTTTTGAGATCAATACCGAGAACTATTACCGGTCGAAAACTCAGGAAATTGGAACAGACATCAATCTCGATGGGTTGGTTCCTAATTGGGAGCAGGTGTTTGATTATGCAGAGCCCCCGGCTCTAAGGGTGGCGCGAGAGTACGAGTTTCCGCAGCTCGATCGACGCGGCGTTTATGTGATCGATTTTATTGGCGCGGGGATCAGCAGCCGCGCTTTGGTGCGCAAAGGTGATCTCTCATTTGTTCAGAAGGTGCGGCCAAGTGGACAAGAGCTGATGGTTCTCGATGAATCGGGAGAGGTCTGCACGCCAGCCGACGTTTGGTTGGGAGGCCGACGGTTTGCGGCCGATGCCGAAGGAAAAATCCTGATTCCATTCTCGACTCAACCTGGAGCCCAGCCGGTTGTGATTCGATCGGGCGATTTCTGCGTTCTCGGTTCGCTGAATCATTTGGCCGAAGAGTATGAGCTTGGCGGCGGCATCTATGTCGATCGCGAAAGCCTGTTGCGACTGCGAACGGCCAAGGTCTTGATTCGACCAACCCTGCGGGTTTCTGGCGCGCCGATACCGATCGGCCAGCGACTAACAGAGGTACAGCTGAAGATTACCCTGACCAATCAAGATGGACAGTCCAGTACCGAGACGATTTCGGACTTGAAGCTGGATGAACGCGGAGAGGCGACTTGCGAGTTTCAGGTTCCGCCTCGACTCGCGGCGGTAAGTTTGCAACTCTCGGCTCGGGTCCGCGTGGAGAGCCGAAACGAAAAGCGACCATTGCAGCTTTCTGAATCGCTTAATGTTAATCAAATCGATCGGACTGATGAAATTGCCGACTTGCACCTGCTGCGAAGTGGCAAACTGCGCGTCCTGGAAGTCCGAGGTTTGAGCGGAGAGCCCCGCAAGCAAGTCGCTGTCAATTTGGAACTCAAGCATCGGCTGTTTACCCAGCCTGTGAACGTGAGCACGCAGTCAGATGAGCGCGGGGTAATCGAACTAGGTGAGTTGACTGATTTGGAGTGGCTGCGCGCGACGATTGTCGGGGGCACGCCTCGCGTTTGGTCGTTGCTGGCAGGGAATTTCCAGACGATTCGCGGGACGATTCACGCATTAGCCGGAGAATCACAGCAAGTCGTGGTGCCTACGTCAGTCAGGGACGCGAGCGATGTGTCGCTGTTTGAGCTCCGCGGTGGGCTGATCGTCAAAGACCGTTCTGGCGAGCTGAAGCTGGCGAACGAAGTGTTGACTTTGCCCGAACTTGCTGCCGGGGATTATTTGCTGGTTCTGAAACCGACTCGGCAGCGAATCGACATCCGGGTGACGGCCGGACGAGAGATTGCGGGTCTTTATCGCGGCCCGCATCGTTCGCTCGAACTTCGGGACCAGTCTCCGCTGCGGTTGGACCAAGCGCAGATTGATGAAAAGGCAGTGACCCTGCAACTGAAAGCTCATTCGGAATTCACTCGAGTGCATCTCTTTGCGACGCGATTTGAGCCCCGATTTGACGCGGGAGTTGGGCTGGGGAAGGTTCGCGACTTGGCGCCGGGTGGCTACCAACACGCGTATCGCCCCAACGCTTATCTTTCAGGGCGCATTCTGGGAGAGGAGTATCAGTACATCCTGATGCGTCAATTGGCAAAGAAGTTTCCCGGAATTCAGTTGACAAGACCTTCGCTGCTGCTGAATCCATGGTCTTTGGGGCCGACTGACAATCGAGAACGCCTGCTTGCCGAAGGGGGAGATTACGGCAGAACGGGTGAAATTGCACCAGCCAAGGAAATGGAGTCGATGGAAGATCAAAAGGTCGGCTCTGTGGCTGGGCAAGGCGACTATTCCAGCCTCGACTTCCTCGACCAAGGAACGAAAGTCCTCGCCAATCTGCGGCCTGACGCGGATGGGCGAATAGTGATTCCACGCGAGGAGTTGGGAGAAAAGCAGCACTTGGTTGTCGTACTGGTTGACCTGTTCCAGACGGTCGAGCGGACAATCGTCTTGCCCGCTCAAGCTGCGCCGATTCGCGACCTCCGTTTAGTTGAAGGATTTGACCCCGGGAAGACGCTTTCGTTACAGCAGTCAGCCACCTCGCTAAAACAAGGCGAGTTATTTCAAGTTGACGACATGCTGACGGCGAAATTCAGCCTCTACGATGACTTGGGCGATGTCTTTGGTTTGCTTCGGGCTCTCTCCGGAGGGGCCGCGCTGGATGAATTCCAGTTCTTGACACGCTGGGGTGACTTAAAGCCGGAGGAAAAACGCGAACTCTATTCGAAACACGCCTGTCACGAACTGCACTTCTTTATCTACCGTCGAGACCCAGAGTTTTTCAAATCAGTGATTCGGCCATTTCTGGCCAATAAACTGGAGAAGCAATTTGTTGACCGCTGGCTTTTGGATGAACCACTCGATGGTTATCTCGAGCCTTGGCAGTTCGACCGGTTGAACGGATTCGAGAGAGTCCTCTTGGCCAGGCGATTGCCGGGGGCGAAGGCCGGTATTCTGCGTCGTCTTGGGGAGCAGCGTTTGGTTGAACCGTTCGAACGCGAGCAGCTCAATCGCTTGTTCGAAGCGGCTCTGGTCGGAAACCCGGAATCACAACCGGAGGGGTATTTGAGAAAGGCTGAGGAGCTGAAACGGAATCGAGCCGAATCGCTCGGCGGCCTCGGCGGTCTACCTGGGGGTGGCGGTGGAGGCTTAGGAGGAGGCGGACGCTTTGGCTTCGAAGCGAATGCGCCGGGGGCGGTGCCTGCTACCGCTGCACCAGAAGTCGCCGGCAAGAGCATCGCGATAAAACCCGGCAGAGGAGCAGTCACCGAAGGTCGCGAAAAGGACAAGGATGCGGCCGGTGCTCGTGATGAGCCAGCCCCGGGCGACCAACGCGTAGGTCAGGCGGACCGCAGGCAGGTTGAAAGCGGCAAGAAATTCAAAGGCGACTTTATGGCGGGAGAGAATTGGTTCGATGCACAGCCTGCTCGACTTTACCAGCGGATTCGGCCGACCGAAGAGTGGGTCGAGAGCAATTACTATCGGCTTCGTCCTGGCCCGTTTGCCAATCGGGACTTGCTGCCTCTCAACGACTTCTGGCTCGCTTGGCTCAAGTCGAGTGAAGATTCTGCTTTCCTCAGTTCCGACTTCACTCAGTTGCTGATCGGTGGAGGCGAGCCGACCGAGCGCGCTCGTTCGGCCGCCATCCTGGCCTTAGCCCTGCTTGACCTGCCGTTCTCGGCACCCAAGCATCAAATCGAATACAAAGAGAACGCCGTTCGCTGGACGCTTGGTGGACCGGCGATCATGTTTCATCAGCAAATCCGCCCAGCGAAAAGGGCAGGGGAGGGGACGACGATTCTGGTCAGCGAAAACTTCTTCCAGAAGAACAATCGCTATCGGACGGAGGGCGGTTTGCAATTCGATCGGTTTCTGACCGGCAAATTCCCGATTCAGGAACTGTACGGTGCGCAGGTTGTGATCACCAACCCCACCTCGACGCCGCGTGTTGTGCGGCTGGTCTACCAAATCCCCGCGGGGGCGATCGCCACTAGCGGATCCCAAGAGACGCGGACGATACCGCTACAGCTGAATGCGTTTAGTTCGCAAAGTTTCGAGTACTACTTCTATTTCCCGGCGGCAGGCAAATTCAAACATTTTCCCGCCCAAGTCGCCGCGGGCGAGGAGATCTTGGCGGTTGCTGCACCGTTTGAATTTGAGGTAGTCGAGGAACCAGCCCAAAGCGATACGACCTCTTGGGCTTATATTTCGCAGAATGGAACAGCTGCAGAGGTACTCGCTTTTCTTGGCAAGGCAAACCTGCTTGAAATCAACCTCGACGAGATCGCTTTCCGAATGCAGGATGCTGAATTCTTCAAGTCCGTCATTGCTCTGCTGCGCGAG
>JBJTQD010000315.1:0-3367 GCA_046075445.1 Planctomycetota bacterium | reverse complement strand
TTTGTAACGCAGGCGTTCGTTGTCACATGTGGGCGGACGCTGGACGCGAATTCAAGGGAGGCGATTGCTCGTTATTAGGGGCCACCACCGACGCGAGGTCAGTGGTGGCCCGGTTTGGCGTCTTTTCTTCGTTTAGCCCGTAGCCAACGGCGAGGCGATGCGCGAATTGATCATCCATTGCAAACCAACTATCCCTCTTCATCCTCGTCAGCCGGGGCTTCGCGCCAGCCCCCGGTTCAGAACCATCAAGCGAGTCGCCTGTAGCCGTCTAGTCATGGCTCCACCGACACGAGGTCGGTGGTGGCCCGATCTTCTTCGTTAGTTCGCCAGTTGCCGTCTAGTCATGGCTCCACCGACGCGAGGTCAGTGGTGGCCGGATCTTCTTCGTTAGTTCGCCAGTTGCCGTCTAGTCATGGCTCCACCGACACGAGGTCAGTGGTGGCCAGATTTTCTTCGTTGGTGCGTTTGTAGCCGACAAGTCATCGCTCCGCCGACACGAGGTAGGTGGGGGCGGATGTTCTAGTAAAGGAACACCATCGCCACGGGCGGGAACCTCTGCTCAAAACCTACTCGCGTGCGCTTACGCGTACTCGCGGACGCGGCGGGCGATCGCTAGGCCGAGCGCATCGCGGACGGATTCGATCGTGACCCGATCAAAAATCTGCTGGAAGAATCCGGTAACGATCATCTGGATCGCTTCTTTCCGGGTGAAGCCACGCGAACGGGCGTAGAAAATCAGCTCTTCGTCGACGCGGCCCGAGGTTGAGCCGTGCGTGCAGCGAACGTCGTCAGCTTCGATCTCCAAACCGGGAATCGAATCGGCTCGAGCCTTTTCCGAAAGCAGCAGATTGTCATTGCGCTGGTAGCCATCGGTCTTCTGCGCACCTGGGTCGACTTTGATCATCCCGCGCCAAACCGTGCGCGATTGGTCCTGCAGAGCCGCCTTGTAGAGGAAGTCGCTGCGGCAGCTCGCCGCGCGGTGATGCTGCAGCGTGTGGTAAGAGAGGTGCTGCGTGTTCTCGGTGAACATCGCGCCGTTGACTTGGCTTTCAGCACCCACGCCGACCAATTCAACGTGCTGATTGACCTTCGATAGCCGCGATCCCAGTGCTCCGATCGTCCACTGGATCGACGCATCGCGATCGACGAGCGCGTTTTGGTGCGCGAAATGCCAGACGCCCTGACCCCAGTCCTGAAGGGTGACAAAGCGAAGTCGAGCCCGCGGGCCGACGATTAGCTCTGAGCCGCCGCAGTGGAAGCCGGTCGCCTTTTGATGGCTGCTGTTGTTTTCGGTAAGCAGCGTCGCTTCGGCTCCCTCTTCCAGAATCACCAGGAGGTGACTGACGTCGGCACCGCCGTCCGACAGTGCGTTTTGGATATGCAGCGGCCGATCGATGGTGACATTGCGGGGAACATAAAGCACAGTTCCCGACGCCCAGAAGGCGGCGTTCAAAGCTGCGAATCGATCGTGATTCGCGTTGAACGCTTTGGTCATGAAATGCGGACGGAGCAGGCTTTCATGCGAGGCGAGAAATTTTCCGAGCGAGCCGAACAGCACACCTTTCGCGGCGAGCTTTTCGTCCAGCTTGGAAACGCGATTCTGCCCGTCCAGCGAAATGCTTTGACCAGCGAGATCAACACCTTCGGTTAACAGCGCGGCCGGGATTTCACCGCCGGGATTGCCGCCGAGTTGAAATTTGTCCAGCTTCAACGCCCGAATGTCCGTTCGCATCCACTCTTCGTCGCGGGTCGTCGGCCACGGCATCGCTTCGAAGCGCTCCCAGGCAGAGCGTCGCAGCTGGTTGACCCAAGTCGGCTCTTCGCGGGTTCCGAGGAAACCGGAGAAACCACTGGCGTTAAATTGCGTCTTGTCGATTACTTGAGTCATGGCTCGCGTTGGTTCGAGAGAGTCGTGTGCGAATTGAATTTGATAACAGAACTATAAAAACTGAGGGGGCGGAGCAGGAGGGATAGGGTGGTACCGCTCCGGCAGCCCCTCGCTTGAATTAGACTGCGGCCAACATGGGCTGACCGCGAATCTTTAGCCGACCGAGCCTTCCATTTGCAGTTGGATCAGTCGGTTGAGTTCGACTGCATATTCCATCGGAAGTTCCTTCACCAGCGGCTCGATAAAGCCGTTGACGATCATCGTGCTCGCTTCGGCTTCACTCAGCCCGCGGCTCATCAGATAGAACAGCTGCTCTTCGCCGATTCGCGAGACGCTCGCCTCGTGACCGATCGAAACGTCCTGCTCCATGATTTCGATGTACGGATAGGTATCGCTGCGGCTTGCCGGGTCGAGAATCAATGCATCGCAAACGACGTTGCACTTTGAGTTGACCGCGCCGCGTTCGACGCGAGCGAGGCCGCGGTAGCTGCTGCGGCCGCCGTTCTTAGAGATCGACTTGGAGATAATCTGCCCGGTGGTGTTGGGGGCACAGTGAACCAGCTTGGCGCCGGCGTCTTGGTGCTGGCCCTTTCCCGAGAAGGCGATCGAAAGGATCTCGCCGCGTGCTCCGGGCTCCATCATGTAGACGGCCGGATACTTCATCGTCAGTTGGCTGCCGAGGTTGCCGTCAACCCATTCCATGACCGCGTCTTGGTAAGCGAAAGCTCGCTTGGTGACGAGGTTGTCGATGTTATTCGCCCAGTTTTGGATCGTGGTGTAGCGGCAGCGGCCGTTCTTCTTGACGATCACTTCGACAACAGCCGAGTGGAGGCTTTCCGAGGAGTACATCGGAGCCGTGCAGCCTTCGACGTAGTGAACTTGAGCTCCTTCGTCGACGATGATCAGGGTCCGTTCAAATTGGCCCATGTTCTCGGCGTTGATGCGGAAGTAGGCCTGCAGCGGGAATTCGATCTTCACGCCCTTGGGGATGTAGATGAACGAGCCACCGGACCAAACGGCGGAATTCAAGGCAGCGAACTTGTTGTCGTTCGAAGGAATGATCTTGCCGAAGTACTGGCGGAGGAGGTCGCTGTGCTCTCGAACGGCCGTGTCAGTGTCGGTGAAGATCACGCCCTTCTCGGCAAGGTCTTCCTTAAGCGATCCGTAAACGACTTCGCTCTCGAACTGGGCCTTCACGCCGGCGAGGAACTTCCGTTCGGCTTCGGGGATACCGAGCTTCTCAAACGTGTCTTTGATTTCCTGCGGAACTTCGTCCCAAGTCTTCCCCTGGCCGTTGGTCGGCTTGAGGTAGTAGTAAATGTCTTGGAAATCGAGGTCGATCGCCCCGCCCCACTTGGGCATTGGCTTGGAGAAAAAGATCTCAAGCGCCTCCAGCCGGAACTGTCGCATCCAGTCCGGTTCGTTTTTCATGTCCGAGATCTGGTTGACGATTTCGGCATCGATGCCCTTGCGAGCCTT
>JBJTQD010000314.1:0-1178 GCA_046075445.1 Planctomycetota bacterium | reverse complement strand
CTGTGACCTCTGTGTTTACCTTCTTCCAGTCTTCATTCTTCCTCAGCAAGCTTTTTTTTCACCAGTGCGATCGCTGCTGCTTTGTCTTTGACTTCGCTGTCTAGTTGCGCTGCACGGATCATTGTTAAGAGGCGGGAGAAGTTTGGGCCAGGTCGGAGGCCAAGTTGTTGGAGGTCGCCACCGTTGAGCAGAGGCGGGGGGTCGAGTTGTTCGCGGGGCCAAGCCAGACGCTGTCGTGCGAGAGCGACGCCGACTTGCTCGGGGCCAACCGCGGCTTCGGCTAGTTCGAAAGCGAGCGGCGCGTCGGGGTGAGCGAGAATCGGCTGGACCTGGGACCAAGGCAAACTAGCTGAGCGGGTCAGTTGCAGCCAGTTCTCATCAATCCATTGAATTGACTTCCGCTCAGCGACGGAGAGTGCCCAGCGCTTGGCGACCGGGGCCACACCCTGCTCTTTCAGGATCGGACCGAGCAGTACGACAGCGGCATGTTCGAAGCGTTTGGACTTGAGGCCATCCAGCCATTTCAGTCGCGTCTTCCAGTTTGCTCGATTGGCGGTCAGCAGTTTGCCATCGTCAACGAGTTGGCTGAGCAATTCCGTCTCATTCAGCAATTCAGCAGCGACGCGGCGAGTTGGGGACGCGAGCATGCGACGAAGTTCCTGGCCGATCCGCTCGCTGCTGACTAATTGAATCTCGACGGCGTGACGGCGGATTGCATTTGCGGTCGCCGGGTCGAGATGGAATTGATAGGTGGCCGCGAAGCGCACTGCGCGGAGCATGCGGAGTTTATCTTCGGAGATGCGATCTTCGGGATTGCCGATTGCGCGGATGACTCGCTCGTCGATATCGCGACGGCCGTCAACAAAATCGAGGACCTGTTCCTTGAGCGGGTCGTAGAACATGCCGTTGATGGTGAAGTCGCGGCGCTGGGCGTCGACTTCTGCGGTACTGAAGCTGACTGAGTCGGGGCGGCGACCGTCGCTGTAGTCGGCATCTTGGCGGAAGGTGGCGACTTCGACTTGTCCGGCTGATTTTGGGCCGAGGACGGTAATGACTCCGAAGGACGCACCGATTGCGAGTGTTTGGCGGTGTCCGAAGAGGTCGCGAATTTGAGCGGGGAGTGCGCTGGTCGCGACGTCGTAGTCTTTGGGTGGCAGGCCCAGAAGCATGTCGCGTAC
>JBJTQD010000313.1:0-1621 GCA_046075445.1 Planctomycetota bacterium | reverse complement strand
ATCAGCGATTGAACTCAGATAGCTTCTAAAAAAGACCGCTGCGCCTGCGGTCTACGGCATCTCCGGTCGCTGCTCCGCCGCGCGACCTCCGTGCCTACGACCACCGGCTCCGCTCCGGCTGGACCTGCGCCAGCTCCGCCTACTTGGGGATTTCCGGGGAACTCAGGGCAACGCGGAAGCCGCCGTTGCTGAGGCGGAGCGACGGTTTGTGCCCGCCCCGGAACGCCGACCGACAAACCGCGGCCCCGCCGTCCCAACTGCCGCCCCGGATCACACGGAGCCAGCCCCCATTCGGTCCGACAGGATCGCTCACCGCACCCTTGGGGTAATCACCGTACCAGTCGATGCACCACTCCCAAACATTTCCATGCATGTCATACAGTCCCCAGGCATTAGGCTTCTTCTGCCCTACCGGATGAGTTTTGTCATCAACCTTTTTATAGTGCCAAGCATAGTCATCAAGCGAGTCTCGTTTGTCACCAAAACTGTAAGCCGACTTACTCCCGGCCCGGCAAGCGTATTCCCATTCTGCCTCGGTGGGCAGACGATACACGCGACCTGCACCCTTCTCCTCAGGCAAGTCCGAAAGCTTCTTGCAGAATTCGACAGCTTCCCCCCACGATACCCGTTCGACGGGATGATTACTACTGTCACCTTGGACTTTATCATCTTCGAAGTAGCTTGGGTTTTCACCTATCACTTTTTGATACTGGGCCTGAGTCACCTCCGTGATGCCGAGATAAAAGTCGCTGCTGAGCGTCACCTCATGCTGCACTTCTTCTTCGCGGTGAAATTCCTCGCTCTCCAGCGAACCCATCAGAAACGACCCCTTGGGGATCAGCATCAGCTTCATCCCGATGCTGTTGGTAATTTCTTTTTCACTTTGAGCCATTACGGCTCCAGCACTGCTCAGACACGTCGCAAAAACTGCGGTCACCAGCATCAATATCAAACGTGATTGCATTGTTTTCTTCTCCGCTGGAGCTCAGTAAACATCCGGTACCGCGAGAGGGGCTTTTCTTACGCGGGGTTCGTCCATCATCCTACCCAACCAGAAGGAGAATATCAGCCAACAAAACAGGGCCTAGGATTGGGCCAAGCGTTCACCCACCGGCTGCCATTCCAGAAAGCTTTCTCGGGGTGCGAGAGCAACCAGGTTGTTAAGGAACAACGATTGTTAACCAGAGAGTCAAAGAGTTCGAAAGGGTTGCTCACGGGTCCTTCCGGCCGTTTTGAATTCCGGACCGCACACGATGGAGTGGTAAATCCAGACACAGTTGGTTGCCTTGCGAGAAAATTTCTGGGGCAAAGCCTGCCAGGCCAGAAAGCATCGAAAAGCCCGTGTTTTCAAGGGCTTTTTGCCTCGGGCTCGGCGAATCGTGACGGGGAAAATCAACCGGTTTTGAACCCAAAAGTGCGCGCACTAGAAAAAGCCCCTTCGGAACGGCGCGGCAACACTTAAACCGGTCGTCAGACCACCAGGGAGTTCGCGAAGCGGCAGTTGGGCTGGAGAACGTTTGGGGGTACCAGAGGTGCCCTAGTCTCGTCATCCTCCTACCGTCCGAGGTGATCCTGCCACGGCCGCAGCACGGACATCTGCGCTGCCTGGGATGCCGCGATG